>CAZHTU010000191.1:0-1513 GCA_964535815.1 Candidatus Undinarchaeota archaeon | reverse complement strand
GTCACCGAAGTCGGTGAAGGTGTTAAAGGTTTCAAAAAAGGCGACCGCATCTTCGCAACCCACCACGTACCTTGCGAGAAGTGCGAGTACTGCAAACAAGGCCATGAAACAGTGTGTGACACACTACACAAGACGAATTTTGAGCCTGGAGGGTTCGCCGAGTTTGTTAGAATCCCAAAGATTAATGTCACGAAAGGCACTTTCTTGCTGCCTGAGACCATGTCATATGACGAAGGAACATTTATCGAACCTCTTGGATGCATCGTTCGCGGTCAGAAGCTTTTAGGGATTGAACTAGGTCAAACAGTGTTAGTTCTTGGCAGCGGCATTGCAGGACTTTTACACGTGAAACTTGCATTAGCCAAGGGGGCACAAGTATTTGCTACCGACCTCAGCGACTATCGCCTGAAGGCAGCAGAGAAGGCAGGCGCAAGTGTGATAGATGCGAAAGAAGATGTCCCTGCAAAGATTCAAGAACTGAATGGAAAAGTGGACCGGGTCATTGTCTGCACTGGTGCGCTCCCTGCGATTAAACAGGCATTCGAGTCTATTGACAAAGGAGGCAAAATCCTATTTTTTGCTCCGACCAAGCCAGGCGTGGATGTGCCATTTCCTCTTGAGAAACTCTGGAAAAAAGAAATTTCTCTGATTACTTCCTATGCTGCTTCGCCTGACGATCTTAGAGAGGCTATGGGGCTTATCGAGACCAAGAAGGTAGAGGTTAAAGACATGATTACTCACCGTTTCCCTTTGGAAAAGACAGGCGAGGGATTCAAGCTCGTGGTTGAAGCTTCTGATTCTCTCAAGGTTATCATCGAACCACAGAAATAGAATTAAATACCTGCGTGCCCATAGACAATCTATGCGAGTGTCCACAGCCGAGGGTTTAAGGATAGAACATTATGTCCTCAAGAGGCCAGGCGAGATGCATGGTGTGAACCGAGGCCATCGGAAAGGTAGGGCTGAGTTCCTGAGAAAAAAGGAAGAGGTACTAGACTTCCTGCTTGAGATTTTTAAGGATTCTAAAGGAATGTATCCGGACACGGCCAAGGTCACTTTGGACAGCAATGATGACGATGTGAAGAAGGGCATCTGGAAAGGCCTTATGCGGGAAAAGTTTTGGGGCGCATATGAAGTAGTGCTCGCGTATAAGGGCAAAACGCTAATCGGGATGTTCACGCTCATCCACAACTTTGGGGCGGACGTCGCACTGCATATCACTGAAGCCATGGCCCCGCTGTACAAGGGTTTCCTCCCTACACGGGCAGCGATGATACGCAACCTCCATGTGCGATCTGGATACAAAGGTAAGCGAATAGAAACAACGCTCCTGGCCATAGCAAAGCTGAAAGCCGCAGCATGGGGAAAAAGATCCTTCGGATTCATCGACCCTGAAGATAAAAAGCGCATCAAGCTATTTGAAAAGAATGACATCGAAGTAAAACGCAAGAGACTGGAGTGGGGCTATCCATTCTACCTGCTTTGAGTTGGTAAATTTAATATAGGAAACAAA
>CAZHTU010000190.1:0-1519 GCA_964535815.1 Candidatus Undinarchaeota archaeon | reverse complement strand
GTTCATGGTTCCCCCTCCAGAGATTACAAGGTCTGCATGCGCAATGAGGGAAAGTGAATCCAAAGGATTGGGAACGATCACATTCTTCTTGAAACAGTACTTCTTATCCCTGACTGTTCGTGGTAATACAACAATCTGGACTTTGTTATTCTGTGCATTTATTCGTTCTATTAGAGTATTCAGAAAGTCAGTGTTGTCGTGGGAGTATGCTGCTTCGTACGGCTGGGGCCTGAGTACTGCAATAGGTGCGTCTGGATTAAGTCTGAGTCGAGGAAAGTCAGGTTCTAACTGTTTAGCATGTGCTGCTTCGCATACACCGTCAAACGTTTTCAAGTCTCCATTGACTAATGGCTTGAAATGTCGTTTCACTGCTTCTGGGATCACAACAGTGTCTGCGAACGGGAGTGTAAGCACATTTTGTGCGCCGGCGAGTTCATTGTCTGCAATTGCTATCGAAGGAATGCCAAGCCCTAACGCGGTTCGCGCACCTTCGACAGAGTATTTGTGGACGCACACATCTGGTTTCCACTTGTCCACAACCTTTGCGAGCTTCTCAGTCCGCTGAGCACTTGCTAGTAGTTTACCACGGTTCAATTTTCCGCCGTGCTTTCCGACACGCGTGAATGCAATATTATGCGATTTCAAGAGCTTGAAGATGGGTCCAAAATCACGGGCAGTAACAAGAACGTCCGCTGGTTCGAACTGACTGATTAGTGTCCTAAAGAACATGACGTGGGGCGAATTCGATATGTCTATCCAAAGTTTCATGAGAGTACACCGATAAGTATCAAGATAAGGGCGAAAAGTAGGCCAAATGCGTGAACTCTAAGGACAAGTTCCTGTTCACTCATAGGCCTTCTAAGCAGCAAAATCCTGCAGATTGACAAGTAAGTCTTTGAAGGGGCATGAAGTTTTCCGCCCTTAATCTGGACAGGCTTGAATTGAGAACGGCTCATCACGCCTGCAGAATAGAACTTTAGTCCGGCATCTATCATCTGTGGCATCAACACGATCATGAGAGGGACCCAAAGTCCTGAGATAGCCGCGGCAGAGGCGAGCATCGCGCCAATCATCATGTTTCCTGAATCACCAGGGAAGACTTGAGCCGGGAATCTATTGAAGAGGAAGAATGCGACAAGTGAACAAAAGAGGATAAAGAAGATATTGAATGCTTCTGTTGCACCAGTTAGATAGGCGTAGATGGAGAGGGCGAATGACGCGATTGCGCCCATGCCAACCTCGAGTCCATTGAAACCTGCAAGCATATTTGTAAGGTTGGAAACGATTGCAAAGGAGATTACAGATATCGCTAGTGCCATTGCTCCCACATTTCCAATGAATGCAAATTCAGGATTAGCTACTGGAATCAGAAGAGTGCCAATCAGAATAGGAGCAGCCATCTTTATCTTAGGGTCGAACTCATGTCTGCGGTCAAAGAATCCAAATAGACCAATGAGCAAAACCGCAGTGTAGATGAAGAATAATTTAGTACTAGACCCTATCAAAAGAGGATATGTTA
>CAZHTU010000189.1:0-1531 GCA_964535815.1 Candidatus Undinarchaeota archaeon | reverse complement strand
TAAATAGAGCTATAAGGAATATGAAACGCGCTTTTGAGAAGGCTGATTATGAGATGGATGGAAAATCTAAAGCCAGGAATGTCTTAAGAAATTTGGCCGAAATATTTAAAGATTCACCTTTTGGTAATATTAAGCAGGCGGCTAATGGAATTTCAGATTTCAACGGAACATTTGATGGTAGTAACGCTTTGGTAATAGATGAGCAAGATAATATTATTTTACATAGATTTGCTCAGGATAGACAACATCTTACAAAAGAAGGCCAGACAGTAATTAATCCCAAAGATCTTGCATTAACAAGTGAGGTTACTGGTGGGGGCAATGGAGTTCCAACAACAGGAAACACTTATATGTATCAGCGGGCCCCTGGAACATATAGCGTCGAAGGTATTTTTAAAATACCAATATCAGATTTTATAGATTTAGCAAAACAAGGTAAACTTATGTTAGGCAATATTGGAGAAGCAGAAATTGTATTATCTCCAGATGTTGCTCAGAAATATCTAATAGAAGTGGTACAAGCTGAGACTATCCTCCCTGAAGGTTTACCTTCAGAGATAATTATAGAAGATCAGAATACTACATTTCCAACACTAGCCAGCAGGCTTTCAGAGGTTTCAGATCGCATAGATAACGCAACTGAAAAATATGAGAATGCAAACGCTAAAGTTATAACAGCAACTAAAGACGGCAAGAAATTAAACATTGCATGGGCACAGCTTATGCTTAAGAGGGCAAATAATAAATTAGAGAAATCAGGCATTACAACGTCTGAATTAAAGGAATTAGGAAGCCTGCTTAAGCTGAAACAGAAAGATCTATCAGATATCAATGCCCTATTTAGTCCTGACATTGTTAAAGCTGATAAAGATTTCAAGAAGGTAAAGGCTATTATGAAGACAGAAGAGGATATACTGAAGAATCTATCCGATGATGCGAGGAGTGACGCAGAAAATAGACTTTATAATCTTTCATTATCCAAGCTTATCAGCGTATCATCAAAGGGTAAATTAGGCGACTATTTAATGAAGAAGGGCAAGCTCAGAGCAGGATTAGGCCACAGCATGAAGCTTATGCCAATTAATTTAGCTAACACCTTCCTTAATTTCACCACTGCGGTTCAGAACTGGTTTGTGAATTTCTTTTCGGCAGGAACCTATGTTCAAGATAAAAAATATTACCTTAAGCAGGGCATTACTAAAGATAGAGTCGGATTATTGGTAGATGCAATAGCTGGAAAGATGAAAGAAATTAGAAAAACCCAAACAGAAGAGGCCGCGGTTAAGACAACAATGGATGCTGTAAGAGATATTGCGCTTGAGCACAAAGATAAAGATCTTTCCAGCGCCATTGAGGCTATAAAAGATGGACGCTCGAAAGCATCTAAACCTGTCTCTATCCGCGGTTCTGTGATATCTGCGGCAGTCTCTGCTATAGGTATTGGAGCTGTAGGATTGGCTGCTGTACTTGGCTGGCCTGTTTTTATAGTCCTGGGCCTTGGAGGCGTAATAGGCTTGCCTAGTATTGGCGC
>CAZHTU010000188.1:0-1551 GCA_964535815.1 Candidatus Undinarchaeota archaeon | reverse complement strand
CCACAAGAGAGGGCTTGAGAATCTGTCGCCAGCAAACCAGTTGTCATCCCCCTGTGCCACTGAAGGTATCTTGAGTTTTTTGGCGGCGTATACTCCTCCCCCTCCTAGCAGATAGCCGCGGTCATGGACCAGGTCAATATCGTGTCTTTTGGTTATCTCTTTGTACGCCCGCAGAGAGAGTGACGGCATTCTTGCGTTTGGAACAGAAATAGTCTCAAAGGAATCAGTCTTGAAGTTTCCTTGTGCAAGCAGAACGACGTCAACATATTTGCTCAAAGCTTTCGAGATTTCAAGCTGATGAGTAGTCCCGCCTCTGCTAGCCTCGAGGTCTATGCCAGGGGAATTTATGAGAATCCTCATTGGATATGATACCATCCCTTTGCAAGTTTAGAACAGTGCATAAATGAATGGCGACACTGCTGAACTCTGGCCGAAGACTATCAGGATACCCACCAGAAGGAGCATGATTGCTATAGGCAGCAACCACCATTGTTTTCTAATCTTCAGGTAGTCCCATACTTCGACAAGCAAAGATTTGTTTTTTGACATCAGAAATCCTTTACACTTCCCTCTTATATATTTAGTCTTTGGCTAATTCTTCGCTGTCCCACGCATCCTTCAGATTATCGTCGCGCTTTATTAGGAACTTGTCCATGACCAGATAGTCTATCCCAGTCCCCATCATACACCGGTACGCATGCTGCGGTTCGCAGGTGATAGGCTCACCGCGGATATTAAAAGAAGTATTGATAAGGATAGGTACGCCGGATAGTTTGCCAAACTCTTTGATGACAGAATAATAATTGGGATTTTGTTCCTTTCGTATGGTCTGAAGACGGCCTGAACCATCCACGTGCGTGACTGCTGGGATTAGCTTCTGTTTGTCTTTCCGGATTGGGTAGACCATGAGCATGAAGTCTGTTGGTACAGGGACAGGGTCGTCGCATTCGAAATAAGTAGTGGCGTCGTCCTCACAGACAACAGGAGCGAACGGCCTGAATTTCTCTCGATGTTTTACCTTCAGGTTCAAGACGTCCTGCATGTCAGGCCTTGTCGGGTCGGAGAGGATGCTTCGCGAACCTAAAGCCCGTGGTCCCCATTCCATTCTACCCTGGAACCAGCCAATGACATTGCATTCATGGATTAATCTAGCAGTGGTCTTGGTAAGTTCTTCATCATTCTTGAAGGTTGAATAATTTATGTTGTTCTTGTCCAGATACTCTTTTATCTCTTCAGTGGAGAAGTGCGGCCCGAAGTAAGCGTCCTTGAGTACATATTCGCGCTCCTTGTCCAAGATAGTATTGTAGACATAGAATGCTGCACCCATTGACGATCCGCCGTCTCCTGCCGCAGGCTGGATAAAGATGTGCTTGAAAGGAGTCTTACTAAAGATTTTTCCATTGGCCACACTGTTGAGTGCGCATCCGCCGGCGATGCAGAGGTTGGGGCAGTTAGTCTCTTTGTAAAGCGCTTTGAGCATTGCAAAGATTATATCTTCAGTTATGTGCTGAAGTCCGGCAGCAATGTCTTTGTGTTTCTGTTCAAGCTCGG
>CAZHTU010000187.1:0-1584 GCA_964535815.1 Candidatus Undinarchaeota archaeon | reverse complement strand
AGTATACGATCCGCGTGAGGCCCTTTTGCTCTCAGGAGTGTTCTATGTTTCCGCAATCCTATTAGCACTACAGATGCCAATGCTTTTCACAGCTCTTGCGTTTGTGGATATCATACTCACAATCGCTTATTCAATTCCGCACATTTATCTAAAGAAAATGGCAATTATTGGGAGTCTTGCCATGGCCTTACATTACGGATTCCTCTCGGTACTCGCAGGATGGGCACTGTATAGTCCGCTCACTCAAGCACCAGGTGCCTTTTTGCTCTTATCAACACTACTTGCATTTAGTTGTATTGTAACAAAAGACCTTGAAAATTTCATGGGCGACCGAAGATTTGAAATCATGACCTTACCTGTACTAATGGGGAAACAAAATGCAGCAAAAGTGGCGGCATTGTTCATGGTTTTACCTTACTTACTAATCCCTGCTTTTGTACTATTAAATGTGCTTCCAAAAGCTACATTGATTGTCGCTGTGCTTGGGTTCTGGGCCATCTTTTTAGGGAAAAATATAGTAAAAGACCGCTCCCCAGACAATGCGCGGTCAGTCTTTTTACAGGCAACACTGCTTGGAATGTTTGCAATAATGTTCTTGGCAATGACTGCTATTTAGATTAGCAAGTCGCGCATCAGAATTCGTTTTCTAGAGCTCATTAAAGCTAATAGCTCACCATAGTCTGGTTCTGGAAGTTCATTGACAAATACTTGTTTGGCATCCAAATCTTTCGCGGCCGAGAAGGCTTTTTGTAAGTGAGTAGTGAATATCATGGCATTGTCAGACTTGACGCGTTGTGCGTAGTGGAGTGCGAAGGACATATCCGTACTTGAGAAGGCGAGAAGGAATTGGCCAATACGGATTCCATCAATAATTTTTGGATTGTATTCCCCGCCGCCGTAGATACCAGGCAGGAATTTGCCGTCTGATGGTCTTCCTCCGAATATTGGTTTTTTGAGGAACTTGTCAGTCTGGCTCGTGATTATTCCTAAGGTTTTGTCATCAAAAGTCCATAAGGTAGTGTCTTTGTCCAATGGATCTCCTGCCTTGAGTTTGAGGATTTTGGACTGGAGCAGTTTAAGGAATGGGGCGTAGACTTCATTCTCTATGAATAGGACAGTAGGGAATAAGTTGCAGGACATATGCTCGACTATTTTAGTTGCAGCATTGTCTAGAGCTGCGTCTGCGGCTACAATGACAGTATTGTGTTTGGGTGTCTGGACATGGAGCTTTTTGAGGCCGGCACCACCCTCACCGCCGAAGTGTTTTGCTTCGCCTTTGAACCCGTAGTAAATGATTTGAGAAACTTTTTCATCCTCTGCAAAGTACTTTACAAGGTCTTTCTCGTCTCCGCAGATTACATTCAGATTCCCTAAAGACATGCCTGACTGAATAAAGAGGCGAGTCATCTCTAAAGAGGTAGCAGCGCACCTGCGGTGCGGTATTAAGATTAGAGGAGACCCAGTAGCAATTGCTGACGCGATTATTGAGGCTGGTGTGAAGATTGATTGGTACCAGGGCGTAAAGCCTACTGTTACCCCAGCAGGCTCCATGTAGACGATTTCAATTTCTTCTTCATCACGTTT
>CAZHTU010000186.1:0-1586 GCA_964535815.1 Candidatus Undinarchaeota archaeon | reverse complement strand
GTCGAGCATGAAACTGATTTGGCGCTTGAGATTATGGCTTGGCTTCAACCAGTACTTCTTCCCCAGCCATTCGATGAAATGGGCTGTGGATTCCTTGGAAACTCCCTTCTTCCAGCCTGACTTGTTGAAGGCAGACCAGACCTGTTTGTAGACAGTGATGCCTGAAGGCTTCACACGCTTAGCGATTTCAGTCCAAGTCTCGACCTCATGAAGGTCTTTTGCAGATACTTGCTCTTTCTTTCCAAAGAATCTATCGAACAGACCCACTATAGTCCCTCATTGATTTCTTTGAGTAGTCCGAGAAGTGTGTGTGCTTCCCTGCCTGAAAGGACGGCACGGGCAAGGATTCGGCGGACAATGAGGCCGACAACTTCCTTTTTCTGGACAGTAGTCTTGTCATAGACTGCATCGAGCTCATCATAGATTAGTTGCATTTCTTTTGCTGTTGCGATACGGATTGTGGGGTTTTTCAGGTCTGAAAGAGAATAGAGACAGATTGCGACGGCATGGGACAAGTTCATTATCGGGTACTTTTTGCTTGTGGGGATTCTCACAAGCATGTCGCATTGCGCGAGCTCGTCATTGGTCAGGCCGATGTCTTCCGGGCCAAAGACTAATGCGATTTTGCCTTTTACGTCTCGGAGTTTGCGCTTGAGGTCTTTTGGACTGATTGGCAGGCGGTGGAAGCGGTCGTCCTTTGAGGTGTCTATTCCTGACGTCGCAATAAGGAAGTCGAAGTTTCGGCGCAGGTCTTCGAAAGAGCGGGCGGGCTTGGCCTTCGCTAAAAGGTCTTTAGCATGGACGGCCATGATTCCTGCTTCTTTTATCTGCAGGTCGCCAATGTACTGGAGGTCGCTGAAACCAAAATTTGCCATGGCTCTGGCAACAGAACCGATGTTGCCTGCGTACTTGGGGTTGACTAAGACGACTGAGATCATAGGTTTCTATTGGTGCTTGCAGTAGATAAATTTATGGTGTGAATGGAACAAAGCGACTATCCTGCCGTCAGTGTCTATAACGCGGGTGGTAAGACCGCTGAGACGGCATCATTGCTCCACGCATGCTTTTTCCTATTGCGTCTGCCGCATAAGCGGCAGGTGGCTTCTTCTCATGGGCCCCCTCACTAGCGACCGTCAGGTAAGAGAGCAAGAATTTCATCTCCAGCTCATCAAGACCTTTGTCTTTGCCTTCTTCTTTGATTGACTGCTTTAAAGCCCATTCTGCAGTACCATTTTTGGGTATGTCTTCGTAGCGCTGTTTATTTGATGTGTCTATGTATTTCTGCAGTGGGCTCTTCGTCCCTTTGGCAAGCGACCCGAACGCACTGCGAGTCCGATCATTGAAATATCTCTTCGCCTCAGTGCACCCGGGATACGACCGGCGGGCCCTCACCTTTTTCTTGAAGGCCGCTGCAGCCCGGTCTGGAGTAATCCACTCTGTACTAAAGCGTAGAAGAGTGAAGGGAGATTTCACAAGCGCCCATGGAACAGACAGCGCAGTATCGAACCATGTCCTCTCTGCCTTTTTCTGCCTCTCTTCGACCGCAGTAGTGAATATGGCCGTATAACCCTTTCCGGGTCCTGCCG
>CAZHTU010000185.1:0-1590 GCA_964535815.1 Candidatus Undinarchaeota archaeon | reverse complement strand
AGATGGGCAAGATTTTTTGGGTTTCCTGAACCAAAATTATCTAATGAGATGACTTCATGTTTGTCTTCCAAAAGGGATTCGCAGAGCCAGGAACCAATAAATCCACCGCCTCCTGCGACTAATGCTTTACTCATCTTCAACTCCTGCTTTTTCAGTCTTTTCTTCTACTATCTCTTCCACAGTCTCAGTCTCTCCTTTGAGCATCTTTTCCACCTCTTGCAGGTCTTCAAAGGTTCCAGTGTCCTTCCACCAGTCCACCATCTGTATTGCATAAACCTCATCTCCTTGATTAATGAGACCCTGGATGGCATCAGTAATCTCGTACTCACCACGCCCGCTCGGTTTTAGATTGGTTATGATGTCAAAAAGTTTGGGTGATTTGAAAAAGTATATGCCAACTATTGCGAGGTTGGTCGGAGGTTCTTTCGGCTTCTCGACCATCTTGATTATCTTGTCACCTTCGAGCTCGACCACGCCAAATTGTGTAGGGTCTTCCACCTCAGTGACACATATACCTGCCTCTCCTCCAAACTCTTCAAATTGTGATTTCAGGTCTGAAAGCTCATTCGCGTACAAATTGTCAGAGAGAAGAACAATGAAAGAATCGTCCACAAAGTCTTTTGCCTGATTCACAGCATGGGCCAGACCTAATCTTTCCTCTTGAGTAACATAAGTAACATTCAGGCCCCATTTGGACCCGTCACCGACGTACTCTTCGAGCTGTTCTTGGAGATAGCCGACCACCAGACAAACATCTATGATGCCCGCGTCCCTTAGCTTCTCAAGCGAATAATCAAT
Source organism: Candidatus Undinarchaeota archaeon (assembly GCA_964535815.1). GTDB lineage: Archaea > Undinarchaeota > CAZHTU01 > CAZHTU01 > CAZHTU01 > CAZHTU01. The sequence goes on along the minus strand of CAZHTU010000185.1, from coordinate 792 downwards.
CAATGGCTTATCTGCCACTTTGACCATTGCTTTCGGGATTTCATTGGTTATTGGCCTCAGTCTTGTTCCTAAACCTGCGGCGAGCACTACTGCTTTCATTTAATCACCCAGTTAGTTTTTATCCTTAAATAGTTTGTTTCCTTCTTTTGGGAACATGATTCACATAACTTTAATAAAGCGGATTTTTATTAATCCGGATATGGACACTAACAGGATTCTAGTCGCAATTCCCTTCTTATTGCTCATCCTATCTTTTGCAGTGGTGACTAAAGAGTTAGTACTGATGGACGAAGCCCAATTTGCCATCACCTACCCTCAGTACGAGAATACCTGGGGTCCAGGCCACCCAGGCTACTGTATACCTCTTTGGATACTCACAAACATCTTCAACCCCGCATTGACACTCAAGGTAGTCTCGTTTCTTGCCGGTCTCTTGACTTTGTACTATACCTATCAGTTCACGCGGAAAAATCTCGGTGAGACTGAAGGTTTAGTGTCACTCTATCTCCTCTTAGGCCTACCTCTCTTCTGGTACCATGCTGTCGTCGGGGAAGTGTACATGCCTACTGCGTTAGGCCTCATCCTCTTCATCTATTTCTTTTTCGAAAAGCGACCATATGCTGCAGGATTAAGTCTTGGTATGGCCGTGGCCATTCAGGAAGCTGCTGGGCTTATTGTTTTCCCATTCCTCTACCTGCTCTTCAAAAAGTCCAGACTCAAAAAAGCAGTAGGGCCGTTCCTTGCTTCGGGTATTCCAATAGTACTAGGTTATGGTTACTTAATACAAAGACA
>CAZHTU010000184.1:0-1608 GCA_964535815.1 Candidatus Undinarchaeota archaeon | reverse complement strand
GCTCGTTGGCAAGACTGATGAGATCCTTCCAGACCTGAAACCATCAGAATGGAAACTCGATTCAGAATACTGCTCACGCCTATTAGGTGTGGACCTGACACCCAAAGAAATCGGCGCATGCCTTAAAAAGATGAAGCATGGCATAGCCAAGACAGGAAAGACACTCTCTGTTCTTGTACCAGCATACCGCACTGATATTCTCCACTCTATCGACCTTGTTGAAGATGTTGCGATAGGTCTCGGCTACATGAACTTCAAGCCGCGGATTACTGAAGTCGCGACCACTGGCCAATCTTCACCCATCGAGAATTTCGAAAACCTCTTACGCGACATAATGATTGGATTTGGCTTTAATGAAGCCATTAATTTTGTCTTAACCAATCCTAAAAAGGAATTTGAGATGATGGCCCTCGAGGAAAGCGACCTAGTAACAATCTCCAACCCTCGAACTTCAGAGTACACTCACTTCCGCTCCTCTCTTTTACCTTCACTTTTAGAAACAGCAAAGTTCAATGCCCGCCACCCACTTCCACAAAAGATGTTCGAGGTTGGGGACGTATCAGATGGGAAAACGACACAGAGAAAGCTTGGTGCACTATTAGTTGGCGAAGACTCTAATTATTCCGAACTCCGTTCTTATCTTGAAGGCCTTCTACGCGACCTTGACATCAAGAAGTTCAGTATCAAACCAGTGAAGCACAATTCGTTCATCCCTGGCCGCGTTGCCAAGCTTACAAGCCCAGCATTCGAGGCAATAGTTGGCGAGATATCTCCAGAAGTGCTCAATAACTTTGGTATAGAATATCCAGTGACTGCAATGGAAGTACTATTTTCCGAGCAGTCTGCGGATGAAGCGCTTTAGTGTTGGAATATCTTCTGGTACGCGTTCAGTGTACTCCAATCCTGCAATCAGGTGAGCGAGCCGGTTCCACTCATTACTAGCTGGGCAGGCAGGCGCATAATTTACAACCGGATTCTTCACTCCAACCGCCTCATAGACCTTATCATCTTCTGGAATCTGTACTATCACTGGGGCTTCTAACATCTGCTCTACCTCTGCAGGAGTTAACTCATGTTTCAAGCCGCGGTACTTGTTCAGGACGACACCTAAAACATGCGAGGCCGCATACTCAGCAATCTTTCTTGCCCTCAATGCATCTGTGACATCTGGAAGTCTTGGATTTGTAACAATAATGACTTCATCACATGCCTCTATCACACGTCGTGACCCTTCTTCAAGTCCTGCAGGAGAATCAACAATAACAAAATCACTGTACCCTAAAAGTTCAGCAATGGCATCGTCCAGGAGGTTATAATTAGCCTTAGTAATATTCTGCACACTTAACCCAGCCGGAACGACCCTCAACCCTGTCGGAGGATGTATGGCAATCGCCTCAGTAATATACGCATCTCCTTGCAATACATCATGCAAACTTACTGAAGGCAAAACCCCAAGGTGCATCCCAACATTTGGTGTTGTCAAGTTAGCATCTACAAGAATAACACTTCTTCCCAATGCTGTGAGTGCCGCACCCAGATTAACTGCGGTTGTGGTCTTTCCCACACCACCTTTTCCTGAAGTAACGCCTATGATACGTGTCATTTCTT
>CAZHTU010000183.1:0-1633 GCA_964535815.1 Candidatus Undinarchaeota archaeon | reverse complement strand
TCTTATGGCCCTTGTGTAGGTGGTCGAAAGTTCCCCCAATACATGCTTTCATGGCCTATAGTATGTATCGCTAATATAAGTGCTTTCAGTCCAAATAATAATCATTAGCTTTTTATTCTCTAGGACCCAATAACAACACATGCACCCAAAGCGAGTTAGTCCAAAAATTCTCAGACAACAGGCTCAAGGCGGCCTACCCAGCGGACTCAGGAAGCAGGATGAGCGCTGGATGCTCACCCGCTTGAACAAGCTCTACAAGCTCGCCAGGAAGGCAGGTTTTAATAATCCAGAGCAACTAGAGCTGATTGGGGAAAATGTCAATTTCGGCGGCTTCTTCACGCACCCAATTCTCATGCCCACATCTTCACAATTTCGCACCGCATTGCGCGACCTGAAGCGGCAGAGGCGGAAGTTCCTCCATCACAAGGCTAAATTTGTCCTGGCATCTACAAATAAAGACACGATTCCTCTGAAAGAGTGGTTCAACGACGCTCTCGCGGAGAGGGACTTCATGAACTCGCTTGATGTCTTCAACGTGACACCTATGTATGGTAAGGTCCGGAAACTCGTCAAGGCCTCAGCAGGGAGTAGCTTTATGGACTCACTGAATGGAGTAACTCTGACCTCTATATCTGGCAAGGCCCGTAAACTTGCAAAGGCCTCGTCAGGTCGCAAGGGAGATAGAATGACGGAAGCATTCTCAGTAATCATAATTCTTCTAATACTCGCCCTCCTGATGAGGCAGGCCGCGAGGAAACCTACAATCAGAGAAGAGCGGCTCATCGGCCCTATAATCGAAGAGGTTCAGGCTGCAGTGTGTGAGACCCAACCACTCATCCAAGATTTGAATCAGACCTACAATATCACCAACTTCCACCAAGCGGAAAATCTCACAAAACTCAATGTCGGCAACCTCTCTGTCGAGGTCAAGGACTGCCCTGGGTACAAGAACTTCGACAATAAAATCCCTACGTTGTCATGGAATCTCCCTTTCAAGACCTCTTACACGCTTGAAGGTTCGAATCTCAACTTCACTCATGCACTCGACAAGAACGAAACGCTGAACACTACTTCAGAGGTCGTTAAGTGGCTTGAGTTTCAGCAACTGGTTAGGGAGTATAGAGAGGCGGTCAAGCTGCAGAAAAACACCTACACTTACAGAAAAGAGCTCAAAGTTGTTGGTGGAAAGATGGCTCATCTAATTAGTGAAGAAAGAATTTCTCGAAGGAACCTGCCTGACTTGAAGGAACTTGTCAACCTTTCGCACGGATTTAGTCAAAACCTAACGTATCTTAGTCGATGGTTTACAATAGCAGATAGTAGTTCAAAAGCAGGATATTTCAACAGAACGCTTCTTGAGATAATTGAGCCAAATATTGGCAAGGTTAGTATGGAAACACGCAACTTCACCAGTAACTCTGTAAAAAAGTACAAACAACTCACAGACATCTTTACGCCAGAAGTCTTCAAAAATCTAACACGAAGTAGTATCTTTATCTCGGAAAACTCTAGCCTGACTGAGTTGAAGGGACTTGTTCCAAGGATTGCAAACCTAAATAGCCTTGCCACAAAATACAAACAAGTGATTGCCATCCACGATGCGAACTTCATAGCCGGCCAGTGGGCTTTGGCA
>CAZHTU010000182.1:0-1643 GCA_964535815.1 Candidatus Undinarchaeota archaeon | reverse complement strand
CATAAGCCTGGATGACATAAAAGCAGCATGTGGTTGTCAGGACGAGACTGACTGTAAAGCGACTTGCGGTTGCTGAGGTTATAATGCACGGGCTTAACGGTCTCGCCTAAAAACTACGGTTGCGTCAAGAGCAGATGGAGATGAAAATGAACAAAATCGACACGAAGGCATTGAATATAGCAGGAATCGTAATGCTATCAGCGATTGCAAGTTATGCAATTAGCAGTTTCATGGACATAGTCAAGGAGGCTCCAACCTTCCTGAATTTACTCTTTGGGGCACTATCAATAATATGGCTCTTCTTTCTGATGTTCGCTATATCTGTTCATCCAAACTATGCTTTTGCATACACAACACCACCCTTTGGTTATTATATATACTCAAGCACCGAGGAACAGGATTTGAACCCGTACCGGATTTGAAGTGACGGTAAAGGGCCGAGGCCGGGATTTGAACCCGAGTCGGGGGATCCACAGTCCCCCAGGATAACCAGACTACCCCACCCCAGCCATAAAATTAGTAATTGAATGTGTGCCCAGTAGGTTTTAAAGTTTACTGTTTGAGAAATTTGTCGATTTTGTCCTTTGCTTTTTCCCTTTTGGCTTGATGTTTCTCAAGGAACTTGGACATCAGGTCGCACGCCTTGGCTTTGCAGTCGCCGCACATTATCTTTCCGGCCTTGCAGTCCGCATGGAGCTTGCGGAGCTTTTTCTCGTCTGGTTCGAGATGAGTGACTAAGAACTCATAGACGACGCAGATTTCCGGCTTGCCGCCTTTCTTTTTTTGTTCTGCAAGGGTATCGCGTCCGCCTGTAAAAGCGCGCTTGAGCTTTTTGCATGCCTCGTCTGGGGCGTCAGTAAGGGCGATGAAGCTTTCTGCTTTTGAGGAGGACATCTTTCCACCATCGAGGCCGGTCATGAAGCGGTGGTAGGTCGAAGAGGGGAGGAAGAACTTAAATTCAGACTGGAAGCGGGTGGCAATGTCTCGCGCAAGACGCATGTGCGGGTCCTGGTCCGGGCCGATTGGAACAACCACTGGTCTCTGGCCTCCGTGCTCTGGGAGTTGGGGGTGGAGGATATCTGCAACCTGGGTGAGGGCTGAGACTATCTTTCCAGGACTGAGTTCGCCGTAAATTGCCTTCATTTGATTGAAGGTAGATTTTTGGGACGCCATTTTACTAAGGCGGTAGTAGGGCTGAGTCCAGTCAGACTGGAAATAGAAGTTGCACTTTTTCGGTTTGAGGCCAAGGGCGATGTAGTTGGTCAGGTATTCGTCTATCGCAACTTTGCGGAGCTGGTCAAGAGGAGTGCGGCGGACTGTGTATGCTTCAATATCAGCTACGGCAAGAAAGATTTCAGCATTGTGGTTTTGGTACCAGTCTATCTGGTCGAAGACCATCTTGTGGCCGAAGTGGAATTTGCCAGAAGGCATAAGGCCAGTCATCATCGCATATGATTTTTTCTCTTTTATTGCTTTGAGGACTGTGTTGAAATCGCGGTGGCCGAACAAGATACCTCTTTCCATGAGGTGGGAAGGGTCTGGAACTTTCGAGAGCAGGGGTTTGAATCTGGAGATGCCAAACTCATCGAAGAGTTTGCCATAATCCTTGATTATTGTGGAGCCCCATGGATCGAGTTTCATGA
>CAZHTU010000181.1:0-1664 GCA_964535815.1 Candidatus Undinarchaeota archaeon | reverse complement strand
TACTACAAAGGGTTAAAGCATCTCGTCGCCGGATGGACCGAAAATAAACACCCAGGCGCTACTATTGAGTGCCTGCGCACTGCGTCCGCACACAGAGAAGAGATAAGTAAAGTATTGGGAAAGAAGGACGCGCACTTCAGAGATGTCGCAAGCACATTTGCAGAAGTCCTACGTGTATCCAAAGCCATGGGAGGTACTGGAGCACTAAACGCACCGTTCGTTCGATCGCTCTTCAAAATTCAAGACATAGGTGGGGCACTCTTCCTGTTGCGGATGGTCGCTGAACGTAAACGTGCGCCAAAGAACTCGCGCGAAATCGCAAAGAAACGGACATTGGAAAAGATAAGTTCTGCTTTGAGAAGCAAGAAGCCATCTGAAGCGCTTCTGCAGTTGATGGAGGATACTACAAAGATTCTTGCACAAGAAGAAGTTATATTGCGCACCGAAACAAGAAAATTTGTCAACGAGTATAAAACACATATAAAATCCAGATCTGAGAACTTGTCTGCGCTTTCTGCCGAGCTGAACACAAAACGAAAAGGGAGGCTTATCATAAATCACATTGAGGTTGGTCTCTACGCAGGCTTGGTTTCAATGGCATACGACAATAAGGGGGATTATAAATTCTTGAAAGGGTTCAGCTTTGTCCCTTCAAGTGAGGTTCTGAATCTCTTTATGACTCATTACCAACCCTGGACATTGGTAGGACAAGCTAGAACTGCAAGTCTTCTAATTGAGCAAATAATAATGAACTGGCACCGCTGTGGCACTACTAAGATGACGTTCATTAAGTGGCTCGAGAAGAAATGTGCAGGGACAGGCAGATCAGAAGTTCCCCGATATATACACACATTCAAGACAGTATCCTACGGCGGTAAGATTACAAGATTAACATCGGTCCACATACTAAAGTGGCTGACTACAGATACGCGACCTCTGACGATAAAGCCGCCTAAAGGTCAAGTAATAGTCATACCAAAAAAGTTGTGGGACGCCCTCAAAACAGCAAAAGGTGAAAATATCCTGCGATCCACGAAATCACACTTCTGTGAGGGTGGTAGTGTCATCTGCGACTTAGTATCACTCCAACCTAAGGAGGCCGCAAAACTGGCTTATGATCTCAAGGAGTATATGGGTTCCTGGAGGACCAGACGCGAAATAAAGTACGAGACGTTTCTATCCCATGTAGCAGACCTTCTATTAGTATATCTTTCTAAAAAAGAACAAAAAGACGTATTCGACTACCTGCGGGACCGACTAATAAGGAGATTCGGACTAAGATATGTGTACCGGAGCGGCTCTAAATCAACCATGGAACTCATACCTGATAAAATCCGTGGCATGCAGAAAAAGCTGATTAAGGGCAAAGGGATTGATGATTACGCCACAAAGGAAAACCTAAAGCGTGCAATCGAAGAATTAAAATCCTTTGAAAACAAGCAGTACCCGAAAGAGCTCAAATACCTCTGGACCAAACTAAAAGACGCGGGTGTCGACAAATTGTCGCTGTAGTAGTGATTTTTATAGATTGGTGCGCAATTGTATAAGATTTTGTACGGTGTAAGTCTAGACAGGAGTTAAAGCCCCGGCCGAGATTTGAACTCGGGACCTCGTCCTTTTTGTCACGTTTTCCGGGCGCGCTTTTGCGCGAAACGGAAAAGGGT
>CAZHTU010000180.1:0-1705 GCA_964535815.1 Candidatus Undinarchaeota archaeon | reverse complement strand
AGGAAAGAAGTTACTGGTTCGGTCGAGAAGGCACTCAAGGAATTGAAAGTCTCGGCCAAGGTCGAGAAGTACCTTGAGGAACCTCCTGAAGGTTTTGGTGAGCTGGCTTGTACGATTTCTTTGTCATTGGCTAAAGAACTTGGGCGGTCGCCTCGTGATATTGGCAATGATTTGGCTGAAGCGGTTCAGGTTCAGAAACACAAACTGATTAAGAAGGTTGAAGTGGCTGGGCCAGGGTACTTGAATTTCTATGCTGACTATTCGAAGTTTGGTTCAGGTGTGCTTGAGGATATTTTGAAGAATAAGAAGTATGGGCAGGCTAAAGTCGGGAAGAAAAAGGTGATTGTAGAACACACGAGTGCCAATCCGGATGGGCCGCTTCATATCGGACATGGGAGGAATTCGATTCTTGGGGATACTGTTGCCCGTTTGTTGAGGGCGCTCGGGTATAGTGTCAAGACTGAATATTATGTGAATGATTGCGGCAGGCAGATGGCTGTGAGCTCTTGGGGTTATTCCAAGTATGGTGGCAAGATTAAGGGGAAGAAAGACCACTGGGTCGGTGATATTTATGTCAAGGCGAATAAAGCGTTAGAGAAGAGACCTGCAGATGAAGCACTTACCAAGCTATTGCTTGATTATGAAGCTGGGAAGCGAGAGGTGTGTAAGAGCTTCAAGTTCCTTGTCAGTGAAGCACTTGAAGGGCATGAAGAGACGCTCGCAAGACTCAATATTAAGGTTGACACTTATACCTGGGAAAGTAAATTTTTGAGAGACGGTTCGGTCGAGAAGATGGTCAGAAAGATTGAGAAGAATAAGCACGCAATTAAGGACGGGAAGATGCTGGCCGTGAATATGACTAAATTTGGCATGGAAAAAGAGTTGATGGTCCGCAGGTCGGACGGGACTACTCTTTATTCAGCACGGGATTTGGCCTATCACAATGACAAGTATTCGCGGGGAGATTGGATTATTGACATACTTGGTTCGGACCACAAATTACACTTCAGGCACATCAAGCACACACTCGACGTTTTGGGGTATCCAACCGAGAATCTTGATGTGATACATTATGAGTTTATTAATCTCCCAGAAGGGCAGATGAGCACGCGAAAAGGACAATTTATTTCCCTAGATGAGTTGATTGACGAGACAAAGAAACGGGCATAGAAAGAGGTTAATAAGAAACGGAAGGATTTGTCCAAGAAGGAAAAAGAAAAGATTGCTGAAGCAGTTGCAATAGGAGCAATTCGTTATTCGATAGCTTCTGTGTCTCCGGAGAAACCAATCTTTTTCAGGTGGGAGGATGCTTTGAGCTTTGAGAGAAACTCTGCTCCTGCGCTTCAGTACACGTACGCGCGAACCAGTAGGATTCTTGAGAAGAGCAGGGGGCGGGCGTCGAGTGATTTGAAGACAGCGACTCCAGAGGAGGAGAGACTACTTCTCAAGTTGGCGAAGTTCCCTGAGGTTGTCCTCCAGGCAGGGACGCTTCTACAGCCGCATATGCTAGCCGCGTACCTGAATGAGCTTAACATGTGCTTTAAGGCATTTTATTCGAAGTGTCAAGTTATTGGTTCGGATTGTCAGGGACCGCGGTTGGGAATGGTCAAGGCCACCTAACAAGTCATGGGTGAATCACTTGACATGCTCGGAATCGAGAAGCTCGATCGCATGTAAAGGTTTTTATTCTTTGAAAGCCAATTGT
>CAZHTU010000179.1:0-1773 GCA_964535815.1 Candidatus Undinarchaeota archaeon | reverse complement strand
AAACACGTATGGCAGGCCGGTGCGCAGAAGCACGTAGATAGGTCACGATTAGATATAACCCATTATGCTAGGGTTGACGAGAAACAACTGATGGAAATCGAGGCTTATGCTAACCAGATAGTTGCAAAGAACATCAAGGTCACGATAGATGTGATGGAACGTGGCAAGGCCGATGCCAAATATGGGTTTAGGCTGTACCAAGGTGGAGTTGTCCCTGGAAAGAAGATACGCGTTGTCAGTGTCGAAGATATTGATGTTGAAGCATGCGCAGGGACACATTGCGAGTATACAGGCGAGATTGGACTGATTAAAGTCCTGCATGCTGAGAGGATTCAGGACGGAGTCGTCAGGATAGAGTTCGCTGCTGGAAATTCTGCAGTTAAACACATGCAAGAAGAAACAGATACACTCAAACAGGCCGCGGATGCCTTTTCAGTCCCGGCGAACGAGGTTCCGAATAGTGCGCGCAGGTTCTTCAAAGAATGGTCTGAACGCGGTAAAGAGATTGATCGCCTTCAAACAGAGCTTGCAGATGCCAGAGGGAAGGATTTAATGCTCAAGGCAAAGAAGTTTGGCAGATTTAGATTAGTATCACACAAATATTCCAAAGCAACAATCCCTGAACTCCAGAAGATTGCAGACCTGATTGCAGAAGATCCAAATGCAATCATTGCATTAGCTGGTGTCTACGAGGACAATGTGAAGCTTGTTGTTACACTAGGTAAGGGCGCTTCTGAACTTGAGGTTGACGCCAATGAAATAATGCGGAAAGCAGTCAAGATAGTTGAAGGAGGCGGAGGCGGAGCTAAACTCCGTGCAACCGGTGGCGGACCTAATGTCAAAAAGACAGATAAAGCGCTTAGTGTGGCAATAAACGATGCAAAGGAACAGCTCGCAAAGAAGAGTTTGTACCTGAAATTATTGAAAGCTATTTAGTTGTAAACTCTTCGGCAAGCAAGAGTTTGTTTGGTATTCTTACTAATCCACTTCTAGTTTCGACGGTCGTGAATACAAAACCTGCATTCACGATTTTCCCAGAAATATTTTTGAACTTGATGTGCTGACCTGGTTTGATTATCTTGTTTGTCTCTAAGTAAATTCCTGCTGCTAAATCAGGACCAAGGTCTCTGAAGGCGAGCACAAGCATAAGCGCTCCAGCGAGTGCGACTGCACCAGCGATTATTGTGAGCAGCATGGTAAGGATTGTTGTGTTTATCTGAAGAGTAGAGAGAGCAATCATGGAGACTGCGACATAGAGAATGTAACGGATGAGGGCTTCGGCAAGATTAGCCATCCCAAATCTTATCCCAATGTCTTTTGCGACCGCGTCTACACCTGCACCGCGAACACTGCGACCGACGAGTTCTGCCAAGACCCCAGAAACTATCAAACCGAGGATGAGTATGGCCACTGCTCCGATTACGCGGGGAAGGTAAGCTAGAATTGTCCCAAAAACACTACCTACCATGTATAGGCCAAGGATGTCAAAGGAAATCATGACGACAAGGATGTATAAGATATACTTGAGTAAACTGCCGACAAATTGAGAAGCAGGAGACTTTATGCCTATCCGAGTAAACACTGTCTGCAATCCAGTAAGTCTTGCGGCCCTGTCCAGACCAACCTTCTTAAGGACCTTGGAAGTGGCCTTTGCAAGTGCAGCACCTAAAACGATTCCTATGATAAGTGTCAAAAAGGACAAACCGATTCTCGGAACCTGCACATAGAGTACAGCTAAGAGACTCTCGACCAATTTCAGTGTTGTCAACTGTT
>CAZHTU010000178.1:0-1773 GCA_964535815.1 Candidatus Undinarchaeota archaeon | reverse complement strand
CGACGACAAAAAACGCAAAGAGAGCATTCAAACTATGATTATTCGCGATTTCGATTTTAAGGACTTGAAGCAGATAAGTAGAATCAATTCATACTACCCAAAACGACGTTTCAATATAAACACACTCATCAATTTCCTAGCCCACCCCACTAATTCCTGCCTTGTTGCGGACGAAGAGCGCGCAATTCGTGGATTTCTTCTTCTTTCAAAGGATGAGGAAAACGCAAAGATTCTTGATGTTCAGGTCGAGCCAGAACACCTAGAGCGCGATATCACACACTTACTATGCGAGACTGCATACGACTCACTGAGACAGGCCAATATTTCTGCAATCTACAAGTAATATGCGCAATATTCCCCTCGCAACCCTTTTGTTAGTCTTATTGAATCTTTTATTATTCTATTCCTGGTCAGGAAGTATGCTTGGCACGCCATCTGCAAGTATAGTAATGGCTAATAGCTTTCAACTGTCTCAGCCGCTCACATATTTCACATATTCCCTTGTCCATCTATGGCCACTTCATCTCTTTGCTAATCTAGCTCTTTTACTTACTCTAGGCATTCTGCTTGAACAAAAACTAGGTCCTCAAAGATTTTTCATCTTCTATTTTGCTGGAGCAGCACTCGCCGGAATCTCAGCAACCGTCATAGATTTGTTTTTCGGCATAGAAGGTGCGATTGTTGGAGCATCAGGAGCGATATTTACCCTGCTTGGCGGAGCTATTGCCACCCGACCTTTCAAAGCTACACTTGCGTATTTACTGCTCTCCTTGTTTATTGTGCCCACGGTGTTGGCTGTCCAGCTCCACGATGAACAGTCCAATGTCAAAGAACAAGCAGTTCGCGAAGTAGAAGCCCTCGAAGAAGAAAAACAGGTAGCAGAACGCGAGTATGCAAAAGAAGAGCTTACTAAAGAAGAATATGTTCAAAAAGCTCAGGAGATATCTGCGGCCATGGAAACACCCTCAAAACAGATTGTTAAAATCCAAGAAGCACAGCGTCGGGAGGAACAGGTCCCAACTGCTGAAACTATTCACATTACGGGATTGATAGTCGGAACACTATTAGCCTTCAGCATGTGCCCTGAGCTTTCAGAAGAATGGGCCCACCGCCCTCACAAGGTCGCGATAGCACTCAGGCGAATGCAGAAGCGATTTCTTTGACTGTCTTTAGGAAGATTTCTACTTCTTCCTCACTGTTGTAAAAATGGAGAGATGCACGTGCAGTACCCTCAACCCCAAGCTTTTTCATTAGGGGGATAGCGCAGTGTGCTCCTGACCTGATACAGATTTTAGCAGTGTTATCAAGTATACCTGCAACATCATGCGAACCCATGCCGTCTACATTGAATGAGACGATTGCAGTGCGTTCACGCGGACCATAAACAGTCACGCCTTTGATGTTCTTGAGCCCATCATAAATTAGATTTTTCAGCTTTTGATCTTGTGCATGAATAAATTTATATCCAACTTTTTCAACATACTTGCAACCTGCACCAAGCCCTATCACGCCCCCAATATCTTGCGTGCCTCCCTCAAACTTTTCAGGTGCGGAAACCCACTTCCAATTGTGCCCTGTGACATCTTGAACCGTTCCACCTCCTGGACATAACGGCTTGAATGTGTTCAAATATTTCTTATTCATGAGCAGTCCACCTGTTCCAGTCGGACCTAATGTTCCTTTATGTCCTGCAAAGGCGAAAAAGTCCCACCCAGTATTGTCGAAATCGATCTTCATCTGTCCAGCGCTCTGTGCACCATCCACAGCAAAAGC
>CAZHTU010000177.1:255-1776 GCA_964535815.1 Candidatus Undinarchaeota archaeon | reverse complement strand
GTTTCCTGCAACCATGTCCTATCGACCACTCATGCGAGGAACTCAGCAAGAGCTATTCCATACTCACCAGCCACCGAATAGAGGAGGTACGTCTTGCCATCCTCCTGAAAAATCCCGGGGTCGCGTACCTGTCTCACCCGCTCGAATATCGCCCCCCTCTTGGAGGGCTCCAAGGGACGGTCGGCCCCTTCGTACTCGGTCTCAGGCTCCAGTACTACGCGCGGCTCCGTCGTCTTCCACTGCATCCAGTCGCCGCTGAGGTCGATGGTGGTGACGAGGATGCTCTCCGGGCAGTCGCCGGCGTTTGAGTAGAACACGGACAGCTCCGCCCCGTCCAGCATGACCGCCGAATGCCTCATATCTTTAGTGAAAAGGGTAGGCCCTAGCTCAAAGCCGGTGAGCCCGTCGGCAGACCGGTAGAAGTTCCCCGGCATGCCAATACCGTAGAAGTAGTCTCCCCACTTGAACACACGGTAGTAGGAGGTGCCCAGGATCTCAGGCTGCGCGGTGAACTCGATGCCGTCGTTCGATAAGGCCACCCTCGACACCTGCCCATCGCCTGCATGAACCCCGTGGTAGTACATCCTGATCTGCCGCCGCTCGTCATCCACGTGTACGTCCGGTGACGCGATGTGCTCGTTGGCAAAGGACTCTTCCAGCGCGAGCGTACCCGGCTCGTACACAGTCCATGGCCCTTCGACCGAGTCGGCATAGGCCAGCCGGATGTAGGTCCCTCTATGATGGGCAAAGTAGAGGTAGTAACGGCCCAGGGGTTGCTCAATCCAGGCGGGCGCCCTTATCAACGAAGGCCCGTTGACGTTGCTCCCCATCCGCCCGTCCATGTCGGGGCGGATGATTGGATTGCCGGCGAACCGCCTGGTCTTCAACTGTTCGATTTCAACACCTCAGGTCACGGGATCTGAGACAGCCGATCAGCTCACTTTCTGACCGGCTTTGAAGTCCTCCATTCCGAGGCGATTAATTGCATGTTCCGTCGGGAGACCCGTCTGAACATCCCACTCAAGCAGCTCGTAGTACTCCTGGTACCACTGCTCGAGATAAGGCCCGGCGGGGATTGTGCGGTCCTTGGCCGGGCCGCTGTCGAGCCCCTCCAGTAACCGCTGGCTGATCACGTAGTCGGTGTCGCGCGTATAGCCCAGGTGCTCGGCGATGAGGCGCTGGAGAATGATCAGCCGCTCACCGACATCCATGGCTTCCTCGCGTGAGAAGTCCTCCCAGCCTACGGCGGCTCTCAGAGCGGCGATTGCCGGGTCCCAGGTTCCGGCTCTCCGCTTCAGTACGTTATGGCAGACCCCTATCGTGTCCTCCCACAGCTTTTTCTGTTGTCCTCTGGTAACGGGCTCAACCATCCCATCGGGACTTGTCGGGTCTATCCACTCGTAGCCCAGATCCGGGGCGCCTACCGTCTTCGGCGGGTTCACCAGACCCAGCTCAGTCTGCCAGACCGGTCCTGCTCCGGATATCAGGCTCTGGAACAGCAGTCCGGGAGTAATTCGTTGG
>CAZHTU010000177.1:0-225 GCA_964535815.1 Candidatus Undinarchaeota archaeon | reverse complement strand
CGGCGGCTTGGCCAGAATGGCGCCGATCCCCTCGCGCCTGACGGTCTTGTCCAGTAGCTCGATCACGGCCTCGTAGTTGCCCCAGGTGAGATCAAGGCCGTCCACCTGGGCTTGGTTGAGCCGCTCGGTGTTGTAGGCCTCCATGACCATTGCAATGTTGCGAGGTACCTCGCCGCCATCCAGTCCCATGCCATCCACCATCCCGACGATCGCCAGAGCTACGCC
>CAZHTU010000176.1:0-1777 GCA_964535815.1 Candidatus Undinarchaeota archaeon | reverse complement strand
ATGTACGTCGGACGACTAGTAGAGCTAAAACAGCTTCCTGACCTCCTATCTGCTTTCTCAAAAGTAAAAGAAAAAATCCCGAAAGCCACTCTCGAATTCGTCGGTCAAGGCCCCCTTAAAGCAAAGCTCAGGAAGCAGGCAAAAGGCCTCGGCATCTCTGATGCAGTAAAATTCACAGGTTTCATGGACTCCCATGAAGAGCTTGCCAAAAAGATTGCAGGCTCGTGCGCACTTGTCAATCCCTCGATTAGGGAAGGACTAGGCCTCATTCTAATAGAGTCAATGGCCTGCGGAACTCCGTTCATTGCCTACGACCTAAAAGCATATAAGGAATTCGCAAGACATGATAATTGTCTTCTTGCGCCCGAAGGAAACGTTGATACCCTGGCAAAACACATGCTCACCTTAGCAACTAATCCAGCAAAATGGAAAAAAATGTCCGAAGCTGGTAGAAAAACCGCAAAAGAATTCTCCTGGACTTCAGTCTCGAAGAAGATTGAAGCAGTATATAGAAAACTAGCGCCAGATAACTAGCGATGCTTGCTCTCAACTTATCTTCTTGAGAATCCAACCAAAGTATAAATACTATCACACCTAAGAACAATATCATGAGCTATGAAAAAATAACCAAGGACCATGTTATAATTCCAGAGCTAATAAAGCTCCTAAGGCCAGACATGGAAAGTGCGCTTAGATGGCACCTGCAAAAACAGTTCCTTAAAGCAGTAAAGGAATCCCTCAGCAGTCATATGCCAGATGTACAAGCCAATGAGGTGACTGAACTTCTGAAACAAGAGATGCTGACTATGACTAAGAACAAGAAAACTCAAGAAAGCAGAACTAAGTTCTACTATGAGCTAGGCAAGCTGGCGAACTACTTTTCACCAGATAGTATGTAAAAGCATTTCGCGCATACTAATTAGAATTAAAAGCCCAAGGAAGCTTTGAACCAGTTATCTTCGCAGCCTGAATTTAACCAGTGACAGTGCAAAGTTCATAGAGTGCTCGAAGAACTTGAATTTTGAGGTTCCTGTCTTTCGCGTTTTTAGCATCAATGGGACCTCAGCGAACGTGCACCCGACCCTTTTCGCTTCTGCGATTTCTTCTATTTGTATCTCGAAATGATGTGACTCGAGCCTCATCTTTTTGAGCTTTTCAGTCTTTATCGCGCGGTAGCCTGAAGTTTTGTCTTTTATCGGGATGCCGAAAATGAAGGAGACTAATCCATTAGCCACTTCGGAGACAAGGATTCGGTATTGGGGGACTCCGACCATGCCCCCTCCCGGGACGTACCTCGATGCGACTATGAAGTCTGCGTGTTGCGAGGCTTTTACCAGCTCTGGAATGAGCTCTGGTTCTTGGGACAGGTCGCCGTCAAACGTGAGCATTAGATCGCCACTAATTGCTTTGAAGCCTGTTCTCAGGGTGACTCCTAATCCCTGATTTTGTTCGTGGTGGATTGTTTTTACAGCAGGATACTTTTTGGCCATTTTGTCCAAAAGGTCGGAAGTGCCGTCTGTGGACCCGTCGTCCACACAGATTATCTCGGCTTGGTATTTTTCAGCCTTGATAACTTTGTCTATTCTCTCTAGGAGTTCTTCGATGTTTCCAACCTCGTTGTAAAATGGTATGACAAATGAGAGTTTCATTGTTCTATGTTTTTCTTTTGTGAGGTAATTTTTAATAGTTTATCTCCATGACTACTGCCACCGGTTGGTCATCGATGCTGACATCTTTGACTCTTGTCATGTGCGAGGACAGGTAGGAGCTGAGGCCT
>CAZHTU010000175.1:0-1794 GCA_964535815.1 Candidatus Undinarchaeota archaeon | reverse complement strand
GCGATTTGTTCTGGAGTCTTTCGCTTTTCGCGTGGTGGGCCTCGTCTTGGTCCGCGTCTTCGTTTTGGTCCTTGGCTATTTGGTCCGTTCATTTTGCACCTAGTATCTTTTTCTTGACAGTTTCAAACTGTGCTGGTAGTTTATCATCAATGTGTTTGCCTGTTAAGCGGTCTTCGGGTATTTCCTGTCCTAATGACATGTTCACACCTGCGTCCACAACACCCTTTGCGCCTGCGAATAATCGAGAATTGATTACCGGTGCCTGCAGACCTATATCAAGTATTGCTTTGGAGCACTTGTCTTTAGCTCTCTTTCCTAGCAATAATCCAGTCAGGTAAGCTGCAGGAATGTTAGCAGTTCCAGCTTTCCATCCGCTCTTTGCGAGCTCAGAGCTGTGTGCGCTTGCGATTGTAACGTCACCTGAAGGCTTGTAGTCAACAAGCTGGGCAATGAAATGCCTTCCAGTACCTCGAAGAACGACTCTAGGTACTGCTCCTTTCAATAGTTTTAATCGTCTAGAGTAATCAGTGCGGCCTTCTCTGCGTCGCCTGAAATGTACCCTAAATCTTGGTCCGTGTGCCATTATTTCCCTCCGGCTGCACTCTCTACGTGCGCCTTATTCTTGAAGATGCCTGCTTTTGCAAGCCTATAAAATTTACGATATTGTCCTTTTTCCATTCCTTTCGCCTTCATCTCTCTCAATTTCTTCCTTATTGCGCGGATTTTGGTTATCCATGCGCGCTTCTTTGGGGTTCTTGAGGTCTTGTGACCCTTCCAGGTTCCGTGGCCTCTGCTTCGCCCTTTCTTGCGTGCAATTGCTTTTGCTTTGGCCCTCACTCTTGAGGTGCCCTTCATAGGTATAGCGTATATTGAGCCGCGGACTATGGCGCGCTTGACATCCCCGCGGGTCATGGCCATCATAGCGTCTTCATCTTTTGAGTCAATTCTAATGCGATTAACACCACACTTCAGTAAGGATGCAGCTAGTCGTTTTTGGGTTTTCATTTCTTCTGCACTTCCTTGTTTCTTTGCTCCAGCTTTCTTTCTAAGAAAGCTGGTTTGTTAATCACCTTAATCTTGAGTTTGTCTGCTTTTGCAATTATCTCAGCGCGCTTTTTTGCACCAACTTTTCCGGAGATTATGAGTGCTTCATTCTCTCCGAGTTTTTCAAAGGAAGTATTGTGAACGCGGATTGGGAGTAGGCCGTCGAACGTGCGTCCTCGAATCTCCGCAGGTGAACCAAATCCTACGCGAACGCGCGGACCATGGCTCTTGAAGCCTTTCCTATTCTTGCTGTGGATTCCCTTAGGTTTTCTCCAGGAGTCGTCATCAATCTTGATTCGGTGAGACTCGCGCTTGAAATTCCTCTTCTTCTTTATTCTTTGTCTAGCATTCAAGAGTGCGCTCATAATTTGACACCTGCCTTCTCTACTATATAGATCCCATCCTGGAAGATTCTGCGGTCCCTGCAGGATAGTCTGGTAGATTGTTCGATGAGTGCTGAGGCTTTACCAACATTTTCCCTGTTATTTCCAGAGACAGTTATATCTCCGCCAGATACTTTGACTTCAACACCTTCAGGGATATTGACTATTCTTGGGTTCTTTTCACCAAGGAAGTTATCCACAGTTACTTTCGTGCCTTCAGCTTTGATAGTCATCGGGAAGTGGGCGTATACTGCCTTAAGCTTGTATTCAAATCCGTCAGTGACACCGCGAACCATGTTCTTGACATGTGCTTCCACTGTGCCAACAAGTGCTTTTTGCTGGCGTCTGTGCGAGGGTGAACCAACAC
>CAZHTU010000174.1:0-1795 GCA_964535815.1 Candidatus Undinarchaeota archaeon | reverse complement strand
TGGGGCCCGAAGGCCCCTTAGATTTACATACCTGGCATACCCATGCCGCCCATGTCTGGCATTGGTGGCGCTCCACCGCCGCCCCGACCGAGCTCTTTGGCGCTGATTATGTCGTCAATTCTTAGAATCATTTCAGCAGCCTCGCTTGCTGACTTGATGGCTTGGGTCTTAATCTTCATAGGCTCTATAACACCATCTCGTGCGTAAAGGTCTTCGACCTTTCCAGTGAAGACGTCAAGTCCATGCCACTTGTTTGCTTTGTTTTCGTGTGCATTTCTTAGCATAACAAGCTTGTCAATCGGGTCCATTCCTGCGTTCTCTGCTAGAGTCCGTGGAATAACTTCCATTGCTTCTGCGAATGCTGTAATGGCCAACTGCTCTCGACCTTCGCTCTTTTCTGCAAACTCCTTGAGTCTCTTAGCGAGTTCGACCTCAATCGCACCGCCACCGCCGACAACTTTGCCTTCGATGATTGTCGCTGCAACTCCGCCAACTGCGTCTTCCATTGCGCGCTCGATTTCGTCAACAACGTGTGCTGTTCCACCTCTGAGGAGAATAGTAACTGCCTTAGGGTCTTTGCATTTCTGGACGAAAATCATCTCTTCACCTGCGACCTTTTTCTCATCGATAAGGCCTGCGTTTCCAAGATCACTCTTTGAGAGGTCCTTCAGGTTGGTGATTACGTGTGCGCCAGTAGCACGAGCCAGTTTTTCCATATCTGACTTCTTGACTCTACGTGCGGCCATGATACCTGCTTTTGCAAGGAAGTGCTGTGCCATGTCGTCAATTCCCTTCTGACAGAAGAGTACGTTAGCTCCAGACTCTGTGATGTTCTTGACCATGTCTTTGAGCATTTTCTCTTCCTCGTTCAGGAATGCTTTGAGCTGGTCTGGGTCTGTAATTCGAATCTCAGCGTCTGTTTCAGTCTCCTTGACTTCTATTGCCGCGTCCAAAAGCGCAATCTTCGCGTTCGAGACCTTCTTTGGCATTGCTGGATGTACGCGCTCTTTGTCGATGACAATTCCCTTAATCAGTTCAGAATCATCGATACTTGCACCTTCTTTCTTCTCGATTTTGATATTGTCCTGGTCAACTCCATTCTTTCCATTCTCTTTCTCAGCGACCAGCTTAACTGCGTTAACAGCGAGATCTGCAAGGTGTTCTCGTGCTCTTTCAGCACTCTTTCCGGTCATTGCAGTCATTGCGATTTTCTTGAGCGTTTTTACGTCATCTGCTTTGACATCGTCTGCAAGCTCATTCAAAATCTTCTGAGCTTCATCGTTGGCAAGCTTGTAGCCCTTTGTAATAACTGTCGGATGAATGTTCTGTTCGAGCAAGGCCTCAGCCTTCTTCAAAAGTTCACCTGCAATTACCACTGCGGTCGTGGTACCATCGCCGACCTCATCTTCCTGGGCCTTTGCGACCTCGACCATCATCTTAGCCGCGGGATGGGCGATATCCATCTCTTCTAAGATAGTAACGCCATCGTTCGTAATCACGACGTCTCCAAGGCTGTCCACGAGCATCTTGTCCATTCCTTTAGGACCAAGCGTCGACCGGACAGACTCTGAAACAACTTTCCCAGCAAGGATATTCATCCTCTGGGCGTCTCTCCCGAGTGTGCGCTGTGCGCCCTCAGGCAAAATATATACTGGTTGTCCACCAAGTTGTGCCATATTTGTTTCCTCCATTTATCGCGAGTCCAAACTCGCGTTTTTGATCTAATAATGTCAAAAAGTATCTACCATGTATTAGAGGTTCTATATAAAGCTAACGGTATGCGTGGCTTTGCACA
>CAZHTU010000173.1:0-1806 GCA_964535815.1 Candidatus Undinarchaeota archaeon | reverse complement strand
CGAACACGGAATCTACACCGACGAGCCAGTCGACATCGGCCCAGACCCTGAAACCATGGTGACTGCAGTCAAAAAGCGCGTTGCCAGCCACCTAAAAAATGACAAATTCACAGTCGTCCTCGGCGGTGAGCATTCAGTCTCCATCGGAACAATTCAAGCCCATGCTGAAAAGTTCAAAGACCTTACAGTCCTCCAACTGGATGCACACACTGATTTGAGACAGGAGTACGAAGGTACCAAGTTCGGCCACGCAGACGTGATGGCCCGAGCCCGCGAATGCTCCAAGATTGTTCAGGTCGGAATCAGGAGCATGTCTTCAGAAGAAAAAGAGTTCATGAATCCTGCTAACACATTCTTCACCAAGGACATCGCCGGCCAAAACGGCTGGCAGGAAAAAGTCCTCGAAAAGCTCGGTAAGAAAGTTTATGTGACAATTGACCTCGACGTCTTTGACCCATCAATCATGCCTTCAACAGGCACGCCAGAACCCGGCGGGCTTGGATGGTACGAAGTTCTCGACCTTTTGAAGCGCGTTGCACACGAGCGCGAACTAGTAGGGTTCGACGTGGTTGAGCTTTGCCCGAACGAGATTAACAAAGCTCCTGACTTTTTAGCTGCGAAGCTCGTGTACAAGTTTTTGAATTACAAGTTCGCTTAGATTACGCCGACAACATTCCCGACGACCCAGAGAATCAGAACAACAATCAGGCCTTTTGAGATTTGTTGCATGAATTCGAGAGTGAAAATAAATGCACCCAGTGCAGCAATGCCAAGCATGGCAATTGCAAGTCCTTGGGTCAGGCCGAGCCCAACCAGAAAAGTTCCAATCCCAGTTACAAAACCAACGATGTTCGTGAAGACTGAGCCTATCACGCTCAGTGCTTTTAAGGCTCCTTCAATGCTCATTTCATGTACCTCTTCACCAACTCATCAATAGGTGTGTATTTGCACAAGGATTCCCAGCAGAAAAGAGGGATAGTGAGTACAAGAAGTCCTGGGAGGCTTTTTAGGATAGTTTGGGAGAAGCCAAGCGTGGCATGTGATGTATTCATGAACGCGCTCAGGGCTAGAGCCGTATCCAGGACAAAGAGTAGAAGCGTGAAAAAGACAAGCATCAGGACGAATATTACTGGGGCTGGAATCCAGTGCGCAATATCAGGCCATTTTGTCCTTTCTATCTCAAGGACATGGTGGACTATGATGGTCATGTAGGCGTACAGTCCGAGCAAGGAAATGATTGTGGAGTGCTCGAGTGCAAGATAGGTGAACAGGAAATAGCCAGCCAGGCAGAACAGCGTGCCAAATACTGCGGCGACAGTTCCAGAATAAAGGCTCTTGATGTTTCGAAGGTCATCGAGTGTATTGATTATTAGCAGATTATAGAGCTTTTTGAGGAATTTTCCCATGGTTTTTCCAAATCCTTTGTTACTTAAAAACATTACTTTAGATGTTCTTGCCGTCCACGAGGGTAATCATGCCTTTGTACTCTTTCTTCCAAAAAGTCTCAGCCGCCTTGGCAAAGCCTGTCGCACTGACTAGAATTATTGGAGTCTTCTCGCGGATAGCTTTGTTGAAGGCTTTGGAGACTCCAGTTACTCCTACCTTCTTCTTTTTCTCCTGTATGGCAATGACCAGATACTGCTGTTTTCCTAATGGAGTAGGGACGAGTGCGTCCAACAACCACTGTTTTTTGCCGTCTTGTTCCACGGACTTGATTTCGCCGCCGAGGCCAGTAACCCATTGTGAAACCAAATCAGAATAGCTCTCCTCTTTGGATTTTTCGACCTTGAAGATTTCTGGAGTCTT
>CAZHTU010000172.1:0-1808 GCA_964535815.1 Candidatus Undinarchaeota archaeon | reverse complement strand
GCTTGTAACCTTTTCTCAGAAAGCTTGCAAGCAGACAAGGGCTGTTCACAACCCCGACGAGTTTGTTACTATCGAGTACTGGTACTGCTCTCTCTGCCGCGCGCACCATCTGCTTGGCCATATCCAAAGAATCATCTTCAGGGGAGGCAGTAACGCGCATGCGCTTTGCCAGACCCTTGCACTCGATGTTCGACTTGGTGGAGGTCACTTCCATCAATTCGTCCAGGCTTATCTCACCAATCAGATTATCACCATCCATGACCAATACTTCTCTCACCTTTGCACTTGTCATTAGTGAGCGGACTTTGGTGATTGGAGAGTTACCACTGACGGTAGTAGGCACATACATAATGTCCTTGATTCTCATTATCCCTCCTGCTCTGCTTTACACTCTGGACATATGAGTTTTCCGTCGATGTTCGAGAGAAACTCGGAGAAGCTCCCGCAGGCTTCGCATTCTCCAGCTATAAAGTTGGTGTCTGCGATTGCTTCGACTTCGCTAATGTGAATATTTGCAAGTTCGGAGAGGATATCCTCTTTTTCTGGTGCGACTTTCAGAATATCTTTTGCAGTGACCACGCCGACGAGCTTGCCATTCTTAAGAACTGGCAAACGTCTAATGTCGTATTTGGCCATCTGCCTAGACGCCTCAATAATATCTATATCAGGGTCAGCATAAATTAGAGGAGTTGACATCATCTCCTTGACTTTTGTCTTGTTAGGGTCACCATTCTCGGCGACCATCTGGACGATATCGCCCTCTGTCACAATCCCAATCGGACCCTTATCAACCACTATGACGCAGCCGATTCTGTGCTTGAACATCTTATTGGCCACTTTACTGGCCTTATCCGCGGGTTTTGCGATGACGACATCCTTGGTCATTGCATCCCCTACAGAAATTTTAGTATCCATGACGCACCTCCGTAAGATGTATACGCTTCATGGCTTTTTAACTTTCCCGCAGAAAGGCCCCTAGCTGTGTCCTCTCGAGCTGATTACTGGCATCGCCCTATCCTGGAGTATTACTGGCAAGCTACTCTCTGTTAGGGTTTATATAGTAGAAAAAATTCAATTAGAATAGTAAGGCGGGGACCGTCCGAATTAACGCCTGTGGAGATTTCCGTTTGGAAGTCGCAGAAACAGGAAGTTGCTCTAATCCTTGAGCAGCAGTTCACAGATTCTGTATGTATACGAAAGGCGTCAGACTTGAAAGAGAGCTTTTGAAGCTCTTTTGGGATAGCGGCCTTGCAGGCATCCGTACAGCGGGTTCTGGCAAGGCCAATTATCCTACTCCAGATTTGTTAGTTGGCAAGGCTGGAAAAATACTAGCAATTGAATGTAAGTCCAGTAAGGAGGACGTAATTTATCTTGACCATGAACAAGTAGACGAGTTGAAAGAGTTCTCAGAGCTCTTTGGCGCCGATGCGTACATTGCTGCGAGATTTAATCAGGAAGAATGGTGGTTTTTGACACCTGAAGAACTTGAAAAGTCACCGACGAAATTGAAATTGACTCGAAAACTTGCTGTACAAGGCAAGACCTTTGAAAAGATACTAAGCCTTTTTGGATAACTCTTTGATGCGTGTGATTCCGTCTACTTCGTTTATCACTTCTGCAACCTTCTGAGGAACTAACTCCTGCCAGTTCTCCCCGTCTAAGATGCGTTGACGCACCTCAGCCCCATTGTACTTCTCGCGGTCGTGGAGCTGGAGCTCGCTTGTCTGGTATCCTGACTTCTCAAAGAGTTCGAACATTTTCTTCACACGGAGATTGGAGGAATAGATAGTATTAAATTTTGGAACAAG
>CAZHTU010000171.1:0-1810 GCA_964535815.1 Candidatus Undinarchaeota archaeon | reverse complement strand
ACTAGAACTATGTGATGGCCTATAAGCTCTGACGTCTCTTGGGACGTGCTGGAAGCACCGCCGCTTGTAGTGGACCCATCAAATGTTGCACTCCTGCCGTATCCCTGTGGCTTAACTTTCTTGGCTCTGCCCACTGCAATATCTTTTGTATCATACGTGAGCGCATATTCACCACTACCTGATCCACTTATATGGTCCTCCTCACATTCAGTCACCACGGTTTCATTGCAGAGTTCAAGATCGCTAGTATCAAGCTCTGAAACCGTGAACGTTGCCTCACCTTCATTCTGCGCTTCGCCTGGGGCTTCAGGTACTGCACTCACATCTATAGCAACAGTCTCCTGCGCGACCACTGTTTCATCCGCGTCCTGGACTTCGGCATGAATTGTATATTCGCCCGAGCTTTCGGGTGTGAAACCTATTGGATTGGCGTCGCCCCATTGGTCAGCGACAATTATCTCTTCAACGTCGTCCTGGGAAATCTCAATCTTTTCTCCGGACGGGTCTTTTACCCAAACCTCAAGTGTGGGTACTAAAAGGACCTCTGCAGAGGGATTGCGGAGAATTACTCTAAAATAGCCTGGGACGTCTTTGACATAGGATACTGAACGCTGGATTGAGACGCCAATATTATTCAGGTCCCCGTAGGTGTACTCACCGTCGGAATCGATTGGAGCCGCTCCGAGGCCGCCTTCCTCGATTGCCTGGCTGAACTGGGTTGAAATGTTGCTGCCTTTGTCAAAAGCCGCCTGTGCGGCCGGATTGACAGCATTTATGCTTCGGGTAGTGACCACATACACGCCGGCGATGAGTGCGGTCGTTAGGGAGAGGAGCATGACTGCACTGATGATTGTTGCAATTGCGCGTTTGTTCATTCGACCATCACCATCCAGTTAACTGTGTGCTCACCGATGCCCACTTGTGGATCAATCCACATTTCGAGCGTGTTTCCGAGGGTACCTGGTAACACCTTACCTGTTATATCAAGCTCGACCGGACTACCATTTGGAAGGTCGAGCCAATCTTCAGTGAGCAGATTGTTATTGACTTTGAATTTGACTGAGACATCTTCGTAAGCTATAAGATACATTGTTGCACTTTCTATCTTTTGGTAAGGAAGTGTAAACATCTTTGTATCCTTCACTGCGTAAGTGGGGGTGGAGTCGCCCACACACGTTAATTCATTCGGGTCTACTATTGCAGATTCTTGGTTGAGTGCAGCATAGCTTGCACCACTTTCGTGAGACCAGCTCTTCAGATTGTCAATACAATTCGTGCAAAAGCTACCCGAGTAATCAATTGCAGTAGCCAGTGTCTTGTCACAGGCCGCTAGTATGTTCTTAGTAAGACGCATAAGGTTCTCGTTCTCTGAATCAAACCCACTAACCCTCAAGGAGTTACCATTCAGCATCTCTGAAGTCATGGAAACCGTAGTATCTCTTCCATTCGCAACCCATCTGACAGCTTTAACACTGGCACTGCCCTGACATCCGCTAGCTGAGGGGTTCACATATGCGTAATACCCTTCTTCTTCAGCATACTCCTCTTGAGTGTAGTCATCCCCTTGATATGGAGCGTTAAATCCCAAAGCATTAGCAGTGCCATGATAGCACCATGTACGAGAAGAAAGGGCGTACCCTATTGCAATTTTCTTTGTACCGACGGATATAGAGTCCTTACCCGAGGTACTCCACGTTCCTGGACCATTATTCTGTGAACAGGAATTCGCAGTAACAGTTGTACCTTCGCAAGCTCCGAGCGTACTAGTGTCAAGTTCAAGAACAGTAAACTTTGAACTCCCACCTCCCTC
>CAZHTU010000170.1:0-1818 GCA_964535815.1 Candidatus Undinarchaeota archaeon | reverse complement strand
CCGCAGAAGCGGTTGCAGTACCTCCTACAGGTCAGGTAGTCGCCGGCCTTGCCCCTGGTGGGGAGAGCGACGAGGTTGCAGACTGGGGAGATATTGTTTCAGTGGACTATGTCACTAGTACTACTGACGGAGAGATTTATGATACGTCCATTGCTCAGATTGCGGTTTTTGGGGACATTGAGAAGCCGGCATTTGAACCACTCAGCTTCTCACTCGGAAATCAACAGCTTATTCCAGGTTTCCAGGAAGGGATAATCGGGATGAAAAAAGGCGACTCTAAGACCTTTGAGGTCCCGCCTGAGAAAGCCTATCAATACGACCCAGCTGAAGTGTATTGGTTCGAACTGACAAGGTTTGAGGAGTGGGGGGTCGAGCCAGAACCAGGTCTACAAGTTCTCTTGTCACGCGATGGTTCGGATACCCAGCACTTAGGCACAGTGCGGCGTATAAACAGTACGCACGTAGAGGTCGATTTCAATTATGAACTCGCTGGACGCACGTTAGTCTTTGACGTGATACTTCAGGACCTGCAGAAGAAATAACAAGGCTAAAGATTTAAAGTACTTCTTATTTACGTTGTCCAATGAAAACACAATTTTGCCTATTAGCTGCACTGCTCGTGCTCGGATGCACTGGCGGCGGCGAAGAAGAGAAAGATGCGAACCTTGTTGAGGTTGGCGATACTATTTCAGTCAATTACATCGGCCGCGTTGGAACTGAAGTATTTGACACAAGTATTGAATCTGCTGGCAAGGCCGCAGGACTCGGAGACAAACCTTATGCTCCACTGAGCTTCAAGGTCGGCGCAGGTCACATGATTGAAGGTTTTGACAGTGGCGTGGTATGGATGCGCAAGGGAGAGACCAAGGAAATAATCATCCCTCCAGAGAAAGCCTACGGGTCAGTGAATCCTGAATTGATTAAGGTATTTCCAATGAGAGATGACCAGCCGATGGAACCAGGCATGTCTGTTGAGTTCAGCACACAGGGACAATCCATCCGCGGAGTCGTGCGCGAGATCAACGGCACACACATGCTTGTGGACTTCAATCATCGCTTGGCAGGGCAGACGCTCACTTTTGAAGTGACTGTCGTGGATATCCAAAAGGCTTAGATTCGAGGATTAGAGGCCCTGAATAGTGGCGAGAATCTCTATGAACCTTGGTCCGAAAGTAGTGAAGAGATTGTAGTTGATTATGAAACTAAGAACAGCGTAGACTGCGATTCTGTCGATTGTTAAAGGTGTTAGCTTGTGCCTTAAGATTCCAGTAATAAGGTAGTCGCAGATAGTTATCGCGACCATAGCGAAGATGAGAAGGTGGGAGACGACAAAATCGTATGCAATTAGCTTGAGCAAACCGCCGACTATGGAAAGCATTATCAGGTTAATAGTCTGAGTAATCGGGCCTGGGATAGAATGGTTGAACATGTGACCACCATGGAAGACAGAAAGAATGAGGACAGGGACGGTAATTGAAGCAGTAAAAAGAAGAGCGGCCAGGGGGCCAAAAGTCAGGGCAAAACAAAAGGTGATAAAATTATAGATTTCGACGCCATTCTCCCAAAATTGTATCATTCGGGAGAACAGGACGGACACGAAGAGACCAGCAAAAAAGAGCCACCGAAGCATGCCAGCCATGGGAAGTGTATAAATGAGGAAGATTGTAATCCCCCCCAGGATAAGAAATGGGATAGAGAGTAAAGCTGTAGGAGACAAGCTCTGTAGAAGCCGTAAAACGGGTGTTTCTTCAGTTTCCTCGAGGAAATTCATCTTTACCCGTTTAATATAGTATGTCTTACAAGTATTTAAACATTTAG
>CAZHTU010000169.1:0-1887 GCA_964535815.1 Candidatus Undinarchaeota archaeon | reverse complement strand
GCACGGACCAAAGAGATATTGGATATGATTGGTTTCCGGGCATTCAGTGAAGTTATTGCAGGCAGAGTGAGAGAATTATCATTCACACTCGGAGCGACCATGAGCAAGCAAATAACACAGGTCGCAAGCAGGGTTCTCATTGATATTCCGATTTACTTAATCTCGACATTCTACTTCATAGAAGGTGGACAGCGAATGATAACACGGATGAAGGGTTACATTCCGAAGAGCCAGAGATTTATGCGTTCATTAATTAAGCAAGCTGACGAGATAGCTCATGCGCTTTTCATAGGCCACTTCCTCACCAGTATGATAGTCGGTGCAATGGCTGCGGTTGGATTCTGGATATTGAGCGCGATGGGTGTGCTGCCTCTTGTCAATTTTGCCTATGCACTGTTCCTCGGACTTATTACAGGAATTGCAGTACTCTTGCCGGTTATTGGGTCTTGGTTTGTCTATATCCCTGTCACAATATGGATATTGAACACTCAAGCTATGTCCCTTGCGATTCCGAATGCATTCAAGTTCTTCATATTCTGTATGGTGTTTTTGACATTCATACCTAATTTCTTCATCAGGCCGAAGCTTGTAAGTCAGGAAAGTGATGTTCATCCTTTAATTGTTATCTTAGGATTCATTGGCGGGCCGCTCATCTGGGGCCTTAAGGGTTTTGTTATGGGACCGTTGGCTTTAGGATTGGCTCAAGCAGCTATACAGACGTACTTCGAGACTATTGAGAAAAATCGGTGAGCCTCTTCGCTTTTGGAGCATGTTCTTGGGAAGCAGTCCAATTACTATATCTTTTTTCCATGTTGCAGTGTCCATAGTACTTGTCGCAGTGCTGACAGAGATTGTGAGTTCGTGCGTAGCGGTCGGATACTACATATCCGTGTTCTTTCAAGAGTCCTGAGATGTGGAGGACATTGTAAGAGGTTACAATGGGTTCGTAGCCAAGTAAGTGCCTCTCAAAGTGAGAAAGGATAGCATCATGTTTAATGCTGAGATGATGTGACAGGACTGAAGTCAAGAAGACGAACTCTTCATTGTTCAAGCTACCTGAAGTATGGAGTTTCTTCAGAACCGCGCGGATACACCAATCCTCAATCTTGTGTTCATTTATTGTTGTCCGTGTGGCCCAGGACTCCTCTCGCATCGGTTTTAGCGGTTCGTTGTACTGAAGGAGGATATGGGCACGGTGGGCGAACTGTTTGAGAAGTTTGTCAAAATCAGATTCGGATAGCTTCTTGGCTGCATGTCGGTTCAATAAGTGTAAGAGAAAGTCGTGGTCAGAGAAGAAACCCAATTGAAGGTAGATTTCCAGACCCAGGCCAGAATCAAAAGCTCGCTCCCAGTCTTCAGGCATGAACTTGAAGTCGACCTGCGGACGGAATTTCTCCTTGTTAGCCTTTGAGTAGATATCCCAAGTGTATTCCTCAAGCGAGTGCTGACCATAGATTTTTTCTGTAGAGACTGGAACGACCTTGTCTCCATCTAAAGGATGGAAATTGAATTGAGGTGTCTTGAAGATGGTTATCACCGGAACATTGAGGTGCTTAACCAGTTTCTGGTGCTCAAGGTCCCAGGACTCAAGCACGATTACATCACACTGTTCGGACTCGAAGACTTTCTTCAATTGAGAAGAGATACTCCCATGCTTGAAGAGAATCTTGACTGGTTTTTTTATCGCGTTTTGATAGTGGGTCAATGCCCAATTCCCGCAGAGAGACCAGAAGAACATCTTCGGGTAAGATACGCGGGTAGTGTGTTGGGCAGGTAAGACAAAACAAAGGACGATCTCGTCACCCATGCTTTCTGCTTTTTTTATCGCTTCTTCGGCACGCAGGCATCCGAGCAAGAGTGGAACTAAAACCTTCATAGATACACCAC
>CAZHTU010000168.1:342-1891 GCA_964535815.1 Candidatus Undinarchaeota archaeon | reverse complement strand
CAGGCAAGCGAGTTACCTGTTTGTGCGTCCTCGGCAGAATCAAGTTCTCCACGCGGATACCCTCTGTCCTCAATAGGTCAAAAATTCGCGTTAGTGTAGTCTCCATGTCGGCCATGTGAGAAACAACCTTCAGTAAGAGTGTCCCATCAACCGTGGTGTGGCACTCAGTGACATTCTCATCACCCGTAAGCGTCTCAGAGAGTTTTTTTATCTTGCTAGGCGCATCCCTGGCCATTATGTAGGCAGTCTTCGCTCCGACCTGTTCTTCAGAGATGTCAACTGTGAAACGCTTAATGATGTTCCGCTCCTCGAGCTTCTGAATCTTCTTTGAAATTCCCGCAGAAGAGAGGCCCATCTTCGTCCCAAGTTCCTTCAGAGAGGTGCGTGCGTCCCCCTGAAGCAGGGAGAGCAACTCGACATCTGATGGACTTAATTGTGAGTATCCTTCGATGATGTGCGGTAGGATTTCTCTGAGGTCTTTTTTCTTCACGACCATGTCTGCGTGCGGGAGTAAGGCGGGTTTGGCATTGAATGCTATTCTCTTTCCTGCGGCGCGGAACATTGAAATATCTGCGGCTGAATCCCCGACCGCAACACATTCTGATTTCGTTAGGTTCTCTTTCTCGAGAATTTCCTTGACCAGTCTATCTTTGGCTTCATCATCCGCCACATCGGCGTGGATTACTTTTCCAGTGAACTTGCCGTCCTTTACCTCGAGTTCGTTACAGATAGCATAATCCATACCTAGAGCCTCAGAAATCTGCTTTGCAATGACTGAAAAACCAGTGGAGATAGATGCAGTCTTTATGCCGGCGCGCTTGAGCGCCTTCATTGTTTCCTTAGTCCCGGGCATCAGTTTAATAGTTCTGGCAACACGCTCGGCTTCCATGACTGAAACGCCTTTGAGGAGTTTTCCGACTCCGTTTATTGTTTCATCCAACGGGAGTTTACCATTAACATTAGCTTCGATTAATTCCTTGACCTTCTCAAAATTCTTCGTGCCACGTGCGAGCTCAATTGTCGCATGCGCGTCTAAAAGCGTTCCATTCTGGTCGAAAGCGACCATCTTGAATCTAGAATCTGTCGAAACCATTGATGCACCCCCAGTTTAGTTTATTAACTCACGAGTTAATAATGTTAACCTAGTTGTATAGACTAGTATAAAAACGTTTAGTTGTTACCCAATTCAGATTCAAGTTCTGCGAGCCGCTTTATCCTCTCAAAGGTGGGAGGGTGTGTTCCAAATAAGCGATTAAGTTTTGCCCATCCTGAATCAGACCCTGGTTCCTGCTTCATTGCTTCCTGGAGCTCATACTGGTCTAGAACACCATCACCATTCAAATCATACTTCTCGGCGTTGTTCATGATTGAACCTATTTCCATTCGCGAGGACGACGGATCTCCGATGTAGAATGCGCGCAATCCACTGGTTGCATCCTTGCTCAATGAAAGACCATATGTAATCTTCGTAAGTGCGTTAGCTAATTCATGTGGCTTTCCTGTAATCTGCCCAGAGTAAGCATCAGCAAAGTACTCACGAATCCTTGAC
>CAZHTU010000168.1:0-332 GCA_964535815.1 Candidatus Undinarchaeota archaeon | reverse complement strand
TGTGCAATAAAGTAAATGATGTAAGCGCCTATCGCTACTAAAATCAATGCCCCTGCGCCTTGGTCCCTTCTCCGCGGACCCCATAAAAAACTGCGAGAGAGCATGTACGCCAGTAAGGGAACAGCAGAAACCGCAGTCATCACCACACAATCATTGTATTTGAGGTGGCCAATTTCATGGGCCAAAACTGCACGCACTTCTGCATCATCCAGCTTTTCTAAGAGGCCTTCATGGACTGCAAGGATTGAAGATGCGCGGGTCCGTCCAAAAACGAACGCATTTGGAGTTTTGTTTGGAACCACGGCAAGTTTTGGTGTCGGAATTTCAGCCTT
>CAZHTU010000167.1:0-1899 GCA_964535815.1 Candidatus Undinarchaeota archaeon | reverse complement strand
CGGTATCAAAAGTATGATTTCCATGGCGCATCTATGGTCAGGAGGGTTTAAAAGCGTCTGGGAAGTACCAACATAGCGGGGTAGCTTAGGGGTGGCAACCCCTAGTGAGAAAGTATTTCAACATTCCAATACTTCATTCAGCCAAGATGGCTAAGAAATTCAAGTGCGAAATTCGCTCGTGGAACAACATTCATAAATTGTCACGCAAGGTGGCGGACAAGATAAAAGAGTCAGATTGGAGACCTGACTTAATTATCGGCCTGGCTCGCGGAGGGTGGGTACCCTCGCGGTCGCTGTGTGACTTTTTGGCAGTTAAAGATTTGATTAGTCTGAAGGTCGAACATTGGGGAGTGACTGCTACTCCCGATGGGAAAGCTGTCTTAAAGTATCCTTTTGAATTCGATTTGAAGGGTAAGAAGGTCTTGATAGTTGATGATATTACAGATACTGGTGAGAGCATGGTCATGGCCAAGAAGTACATCGAGGATTTGGGACCTTCAGAAGTTAAGACTGCGACATTGATGCATATAACCTGCTCAAAATTCAAGGCAGATTATGTTGCGGAGATTTTTGACCACGTGAACAACTGGACATGGGTCGTGTTCCCATGGAATTTTACAGAGGACATGTGCCATCTTATCAGTAGTATCCTAGAGAATGGGGAGAAGATGCACCTGGATGCGGTCCAGAGAGGACTGGAAGGGCATTACCAGATTAAGGTGGACAAAGAGGAACTTCACGATATCATGATGGAGATGAAGAGACGCGAAGAAGTGGAAGAGATCGAAGAAGAAGTATTGCACTGGAGGAAGAAAAATGCCTGAAGCTGAGATTGGAATCATTGGTGGGAGTGGAGTCTACGATATAGAGATTGATAATGCTCAGGAAGTCGAAATTGACACACCATTCGGAAAATGCTCGGATAAGTTTAGGCTCGGAGAGATTGGCGGGCGCAAGGTTGCGTTTTTGGCCAGACACGGACGCGGGCATCTGGTGAGCCCGACTGAATTAAATCAGCGGGCGAACATCTGGGCCTTTAAGAAATTGGGCGTTAAGCGAATTCTGACTGCTTCGGCCGTGGGGAGCATGAAAGAAGAGATTAAACCATTAGATTTAGTCATTCCAGACCAAATCTTTGATCGGACCAAGTCCAGGATAGCAAGCTTCTTCGGAGAAGGGATTGTGGTGCACCAAGGCTTTGCCGAGCCGTTTTGTTCAGAGCAGAGTAAGCTTGTTGCAGATACTGCTAAAGAATTAGGATATAGTGTCCATCCGAAAGGAACTTATATTTGTATAGAAGGTCCGCAATTCAGCACCAAAGCCGAATCAAAGATTTACCGCCAATGGGGTGTGGATGTCATCGGAATGACTGCCATTCCTGAGGCGAAACTAGCTAGAGAAGCGGAGATGTGTTATACTACTATTGCAACATCCACCGACTATGATGTGTGGCACGAGTCAGAAGAGGAAGTGACTTTAGAGATGATTATTGCCAACCTACAAAAGAATGCTGAAGCTGTCAAGAAGATTATTTTGGAAGTGGTGCCTAAGCTTCCGAAAGGTGAATGTCAGTGTCATTCGGCTCTGGAAAACTGTATATTCACAGCTAAGGACAAGATTCCAAAGGAGACATTGGACAAGGTTGATTTGCTGGTTAAAAAGTACTTGAAATAATGGATATTACAATACGAAATGCAAAGGTAGTCACGCAGAATGAGAAGCGCGATATTCTGGATGCTGATGTCCGAATCAAGGACAATAAGATTACTGAGATAGCCAAGCCAGGTAAAGCTAGCAAGAGTGGCCATGTGATTGAGGGTAAGGGAAAAGTCTTGCTCCCAGGGCTCGTGAATACTCATACTCACACCATGATGTCGCTTTTGCGTGGATATGGGGATG
>CAZHTU010000166.1:0-1903 GCA_964535815.1 Candidatus Undinarchaeota archaeon | reverse complement strand
CATCGAGTTAGATAAATTGCAGACCTTTAAATTGGTTTCTCAGACAGGAAAAGCTAAAAAGTCAATAACACTCCAACAACTAGGGATACTCTTGAATTGGAAAGATAAACCAGTCTTTATTACAGGGGCCGCGGGATTTATAGGGTCTCACGTGACCGAGAGGTTCGTCGAGGCAGGCGCGGATGTGAGCGTCTTTTTGCGCGCTTCTTCGTCAGCAACATACTCAAACCTTGAACCAGTCAAGGACAAAATCAAGTATTTCTACGGGAATCTGATTGACCCTATATCTGTCAAAGACGCGCTCTCAAACTTCAAAGGTCAAGACTTAACAATCATTCATCTCGGAGCGCAAGCCCATGTCGGAGAATCATGGCAACGACCAGTCGAGACATTTGAGGCCAACTTTTTTGGGACCATGAATACCCTCCAGGCGGTAGTGGACCTTGATTTATCACTCAGGAAGCTGACATTTGCTGGAACCTCTGAAGAGTACGGCAATGCTAATAAAGGCAACAAGAAGTATACAGAATTCTCCGAACTCAATCCTGAATCTCCATATGCCACTGCTAAAGTGGCCGCAGATTTTATCTGCAGGAACTATCACAATGCATACGGTATTCCAACAGTTATCACACGTATGTTCAATAACTACGGTCTGCGCCAAAACGCCAGATACGTGACAGGAACTATTATCTCCCAGGCCCTCACAAAGGACAAGGTCGAATTGGGTGCACTCAAACCAACACGTGACTTCTTGTACGTCAAGGATGGAGCAAAGGGTCACATGCTCGCCGCAGAAAAAGGCAAGCCAGGCAATATCTACGCTTTTGGATACGAAGGAGATATTTCTATTGGTGACTGGGCCAAGCTCATTGTCAAGGTCGGCAAAGAAAAAGGCTATTGGAAAGATAAAGAAGTAGTGAGCAAACAAAAACGTTTCAGGCCAGGAAAATCAGATATTAATTGGTTGGGTGTGGATTGCTCATACACTAAGAAAGAATTAAGCTGGGAGAAGGAATTCGACCGCGAGCACGGCGTAAAAGAAACAATTGACTGGTACGCCAACAACCAGGACAAGTGGGTCCACCAAGTAGACTGGAGATGAAAATACTAGTTACAGGCGGGAGCGGTTTTATCGGCTCCAACCTACTCAAGCAGATAGACTCAGACGTCTTCGACCGCGAGCAGGGAGATATACGCGATTCCAATTTAGATGTGAGTGAATATGATATTATCTACCACCTAGCGGCGATATCAAGCCCGCGCGATTCAGAATTAGACAGGAAAAACACGTGGGACGTGAATGTTTCTGGCACCATAAATCTCCTCGAGAAGATGTCTCCAAAACAACATCTAATATTCGCCAGTTCGGCCCAAGTATACAACCGTTCTTTGCAGACGACGCATAAAGAAACCGAACATCTCTCACCGCACAACATCTACGGCCTGACCAAGATGATGGATGAGGAACTCATCCGCTATTACGCACAGGTCAAAGGAATCAAAGCCACGATTCTAAGATTCTTCAATGTCTACGGCCCGGAGCAAAGGCCAGGATTTTTAATACCTGATGTCATCAAAAAGTACCAAGAGGAAAACGTGGAGATAAAGAATCCTGAGAGCAGGATAGATATGGTCTATATAGATGACCTTGTTGACGCTCTCATACTTGCGCAAAAAGTCCAAGGGACCTTCAATATTGGAACAGGGCAGGAGACAAAAATTAAAGAAGTCTACAGCCTTGTCAAGGAAGCAATGAAAAGCAATGCTTCTGAGACAATCAGTGAACAAGAACCTTACTCTCTCATCGCAGACAATGAGGCAGCCAAAAGCAAGCTTGGTTGGATGCCTAAAGTAAAAGTCAAAGAAGGGATTGAACGAACAGTCAAAACGTTTTTAACTT
>CAZHTU010000165.1:1582-1911 GCA_964535815.1 Candidatus Undinarchaeota archaeon | reverse complement strand
CGGATTTCGGTAGCCAAACAAGAGCAAAGAAACAACCACCAGCTAAACCAGCCTTTCTGTGCAGCAAGACGAATTGCTCTCCTGGCCGACAGACCGCATGGAAGCCATCAAGGAGCCCCATAGCGATGAACCCCAAGGCCATCGGGAAAAACTTCCTGCCACCCCCCTCTTCTCTTCTCTGGAGCATGATCATCGCCATAGCCATAGCGATAAATGCTCCCAGGGCTTCTACGGTGGAATGAAAAGGCTCATTTTCCCAAGTAAAGTGTTGCCATAGGCCTAGTCGCTGATGCACCGATAAAATCGAAAACGTACCAACAAAGATCATT
>CAZHTU010000165.1:0-1572 GCA_964535815.1 Candidatus Undinarchaeota archaeon | reverse complement strand
ATAATGGCCTAAATGTTTATCTTTCAACATATCCAACCTTTCTTACTCCTTTTTCGTCTTAAGCCTCTCTATCTCCCTGCACAGCTGTTCTATCCTGAATTCGCGGTCTATGGTCGCCTTTCTGAAACGCTCAAGCTCAGCGAGGTTCTCTTTTAGCTCTTTCTCTGACTCTTGGCGCTTGAATATTTCCTTATTAAGCTCATCGCGCGACGCAGTGATTTTTTTCAAATTCTCTGCCATTTTATTAAACGCAATGCCCAATGTGCCAATCTCATCTTTTGTCACGATCTTAACCTTATGCTCAAGGTCTCCTCTTCCGATCATTGCTGCAGCCTCGCTTAGCTCATCTAACGGCCTTGAGATAGTTTTGTAAAAAACAACTGATATAACCGCTATATTTAAAACGAAAAATATCAATAAACCTGTAACCAAAATAGCAGCTATTCTTGCGTAGTTCGCTGCTTGAGCGCGTGCGTAATCAGAAAACTTAGAAGCGCCGGCAAGCATTGAATGTGTCATCATCAATAACTGAGCTGTCAATCTCTCTTCTAAACGAAGTACAGTGTCGATCTCTGCTTGGGAAGCTTCTTCTTGAATAAACTTTTGTACTCTTTTGTGATTAGTAACTATTTGCAAAAATAGGTTGCTGAGAGTGCCATAATCAGTACGCAGCAATTCGACTAATTCTAAACTGTCTGGCTCCTCTGCTACTGAAGTCTCCATCGCCTCTATTGTTTTTGCAATTAAATCACGCTTAGAATTCCATTGTCGGTCCATTCGCTTTTCATGATACAGTAAATACTCATGTGTAACTATATTGAGTTCCCCAACATCCGCTTTCAGCTCCTCTGCGAGGTTACGTTTTTTATCCGCTTCAGCTATGTTCATCACCGTAACTAAATAAATAAAAAGGATAAACACGATTAAAGTAACTGAGATTAGAACGCTTATATATAACTTACCTTTAATATTCATCTTTTATTCAAGCCTTGGTTACTCTTTTTCCCATACGCCTCATCGCTATGCGGGCTGCTATAATCCAGAATAGTCCAAAGAATGGCGTAAAGATTTCTTCCATTTGTTCAAGAAATAGAGCTACTGTCTTAAGCGGCTCTACATCAGACCACTGAAAGACATCAGATAGCGAGGCAAAAGCGGCCATAAACATCCCGAGGATAATCAGTGCAAAAACAATCTGAATATCTATGGGGCTTCTCCTAAATCCCAACATGCACAGCCAGATCGCAACAATATAAAGTATCATCGCAACTGTTTCAAATATAACGATTGGGTTTATCATTTTGCCTGCCCTCCCTCGGTCGGCGCAAATTTATATATTGCCCAACAAAAAAGAATTGCGCCGAGCATCCATGAAATATGCTCGATATAGTTCAATAGATCGCGCATAAAAAATCCCTCGGCAACTGTGCTGATCCCGGTAATGACGGGGAATATAAACGCTATTACGAAATACTTCCACTTTGGTACCCGCTTTGCGGCCTGCAACATATAAATAAATGCAACCAAAAGAAATATCAACGATACAACCTCTCCTATATCTATATCCATTTT
>CAZHTU010000164.1:0-1913 GCA_964535815.1 Candidatus Undinarchaeota archaeon | reverse complement strand
TGGTGCAGGCAAACTAAATGAATTGAATGAAATACTAGAATCAGAGAGTGCTGAGGCGACAGCTGAGCTAGGAGTTGGTGTCTTTATTCCAGTCTCCATGGATTTTGCAGATAACTTTGTCGATACTGGACTAGCCACAGTCAGACAGCGCAAAAAGATTGAAGCACTCAAGGAGGAATTCCCTGATGCAAAGGAGGGAGTAATATACGAATACGATGATTCAGGTAATCCTACCAAGCGCATCGACGTCCTCTATCTCGAAGGTAATGACATGTATGTTCCAATAAAGGAGAGGATACTATGAGACACTTACTCTTACTCTTGCTACTTGCTGCGCCTGCCTTAGCTGTGAGTGCTGGTGAAGTCGCCTTTACATACCAGCAAGGAATCGACAGCCTTTTTGCTGGTAATCTCGACGCAGCCAAAACCTCATTCACAACCATTTCCCAGTTCGACGCTTCCTACCCTGATCTTGCAGAGACTGCAGCCAACATGGTAGTTTTCATCGACGAAATGGCCCCCTGC
Organism: Candidatus Undinarchaeota archaeon; assembly: GCA_964535815.1. Taxonomy (GTDB): domain Archaea; phylum Undinarchaeota; class CAZHTU01; order CAZHTU01; family CAZHTU01; genus CAZHTU01. The sequence continues at coordinate 1,388 of CAZHTU010000164.1, read as the reverse complement.
ACCGGGACTAAATTCGTGGCGAACTGGAACTGTATCGGCCAGGTGGAAAAAGAAGACGGTCTCGCGACCACGCAACTCTACTCTGACTCTGTTGGAAATTCAGTCCACTATACAAAGATAGGCGACCTGATTGACGTCGAGGACATGAAACGCCGCCTGACTGAGCGCGGCATGACCCTTACCCAGGAAACCCTACGCGACAATTCAGGATATACTTCAGACTACATGGTTGACGCAGACATTGGTGTGAGTCAAAAAGTGAGTTTCTGGACTGATGCTTCAAGTTCCTACCTGGTCTATGAGACTGCAAAACCTGCTCTAAAAGAACAGATACACAATTCTGTGGCCACAGGCAAGGTCTACGGCTCTGGTACGAGCGGCTCAGGCTTCAACCTACTATATCTTGCAGGCGGACTTGGCCTCGTCGGTCTTGTAGGCTTCTTTGTTCTTAAGAAAAAGAACTCTGCTCCGAGCGGATAAGCACAAAGCTAAATTATTTAAAACCACTATCCTATACTTGGTGTACATTGTGGGCCCGTGGCGAAATCTGGTATCGCGATGGCTTTGCAAGCCATAGGCTTCGGGTTCAAATCCCGACGGGTCCACCACTCACAAATCTTTTTATATCCGGCTCACCAAGACTAAGTCATGGGATTCTTTGACTCCATCCGACGCTATAGAACGCGGCCCAAGCGCAGGGCCTGTGTGAAGCGTTTTTTGCACGACTTCGGCATGACCCGTACGGGTTGCAGGCATGAGCCCAAGGTAGCCACAATGGCTTTTGTCGAGCTAGGGGAGGAAGGATGGGCTTGTCCCAGGGATACCATATATGACCACCTCTGGGAGGTCAAGGTGTGCAAGGATTGTATGGAAAGATTCAAGTCGCAGAAGGGAGTGGAGCTACTAGGCGTCCTGGACTCTTCAGAATATATCTCGATGAGGGCGGATGATGTGCCTATGCGGGATTATGAAGTCTTCCATATCTGCAAGGCGGGTTCGCCGTTTGAGGTCTACTACCGCTTTCTGGATTAGATTTATATACCCTGGCCGTTTCTACATTCACATGCCCAAAAAGGCCAAATCTAAGCCAAAAAAATCGAAGGAGTCTATGTCTGAACGCCTGGAAAACCTTGAGCGCACAGACCAGATGATTTTAAGACGCATCGGACATGTCTCGAAAGTGCTCGACGAGGAAGCAGACCTGCTCGAGCGCGAGGGAAAACAGCTCAGGCACATGGAGGCCGAGGCAAAGAAAGATGAGATGCTCAAGCAAGGTAAGATTGAAAGGTTTGAGATACACGACTTTGCCCAAATCATTATTGGAACTTTAGTATTCGCAGGTCCTGAGATGTTCACGCCAGATTTCTGGATGTTTTTGGAGAATGTTC
>CAZHTU010000163.1:0-1924 GCA_964535815.1 Candidatus Undinarchaeota archaeon | reverse complement strand
ACAAGTTTATAATTCACTCATTCTTGCCACCTGGTTTAAGCAGAAGCTAAAAGACTCAGTATTCAAATATTATCTAAACCAGGAGAAGATTTCCGGTATTGACTTAGAAGATAAATCAGCTAAAGAGAAAATTTACCAGCTCTATCTTGAAGCCTGCAAAAAAGGCGTCTATGATTATATTAAAACCGACTACGAGCCCTATACTAACCTACCGATTAAGAGGAAGTACTTCTCGGGAGGAGTGAAGTTATTTGATATAAATATTACAGTTAATAACCAGTCACCCAGGCCGGTCCTGGTAAATCTCATCACCCCACGTACAGAGCTATTTGATGTTCGGACTGCTGTTGCCAGCTCAGGGGTGATATCGCGGGATTTCTTGAAAGATTCAGCAGCGATAGAGAATCTTAATGGAGCCGTCCCAGGCTTACGATGGGCAGAAGTCATACAGGATCAAGCACAAGATAAACAAACATGGAGAAAGCTGTGTGAATATTTATCGGCGAATATAGGCAGCGAGCAAAAACAAATACGTGGGGATGGAGTCGGCTCAAGAGATGACGAACTGCTTACCCGTCTTACCCAAGAAGGGGATGATACAGGTGTTACAGCTTTGAAATTTATTGTCCAAGAATTGGGAGAGCTTGATGTCTCCATTGGGAAAGCGCGGATAGAGGCGATAATTCGAGCCTGGATACTAGCTGGATTTATCAAAAGAAGGAATGGCGACCCCCCAATTCTTAATTTTCTCCCTGAAGCGGTACAAAGTGTGATGAACAATATACTTGGCCAGATACACGTCGGAATTGCGAAGATGGGCACATTTACATTTAAGTCAGGTACATATGGTTTTGCCTATAGGAGGCTGGGTCTTATTGAGATGGATATGAAGAGGCTGGAGCAGAAGATCAAAAAGAGCTATACTGAAAATAAGCCAAGCGTAGCAGGAAGGATGGTTGCAGAAGAATTCGCGGCAATCGTCTGTGAACGCTCAGCAGCCAATCATGAGCAGGACGCCGCCAGCTCAGGGGTGACTGTTGGTCAGGCCTTGAGCAATCCGGCACAGTTAAAACTAGGCAGCGATGAAAGACATGTCGTAAAGAACGCATCAACCTGGGAAGAGTTATTTAGGCTTGATTCTTCAGCCTCAGGTAGAGAGGGATATCTTTTTAAGCCTTTGAAACTGATTCTGAAATCTGACCGAGGCATCCAAGCAGAGTTTGACAAAGTCGAGAGTGTTTTTGAAGCTCATCTTAATGCTGATATATCTGAGGCTACCGCTGAAGCTTTAATGCGAGCTTTGATAATTGCCGGAGTAGTAGACTGGCAACCAGGACTTCCCGATATCTGGATGTTTCAAGATAGAAGGTATCGGCCGATATTTAAAACAATGCATAATAAATGTAGGGTTAGTAGAAGTACCGATTTCTTTACTTTAGGCACATCTCGTTTAAGACTTTCGCCAGAGAAGGCAGAGGAGCTATATAGAGAAATAAAAAGGTTGTCTTCAGCAAAAGCCACTGAAACGAATACAGCAAATATACTTGCTCAAGCATTGTGGAGAAAAGAGGTTGCTTCCCGTAACGCCAGCTCAGGGGTGAAAAAAGTGGATATAGAGGGAAGTATATACAAGAAAGAAACGATGGCGGGGCTGTTTGGGGATCTGTTTTGGCTGCTGAAAGAGGTAGCTAATCGCCACAGCCCGACTTTGGGCGATTTTCTCGCAGTAGCTGGAACAACAGCGGAAGACAGGGGACATTTAGAGGATTTACCTCTTCAGAGAGCTACGGGTCCAGTAGGCGATAGTAAATACGTTATTCCTAAGAGAAAGCAGATGCTATTACATAAGTGGGGACAGATAGATCCAGAAACTCCTACAAGGACGAGGTGTTTAATCTGGGTTGCTGAAGCCATAAGAACAATT
>CAZHTU010000162.1:1105-1931 GCA_964535815.1 Candidatus Undinarchaeota archaeon | reverse complement strand
CGAGCGTATATCTCATTGCGTAAAACATGGTCTACACCTATAGAGCATGAGAAAATTCAAGAGGCCCTCTAAGGGCCTCGAAATCTCATGCTATCAAACTCCAAAAGCCTTCAAGACAGCGCGAACGGCAAAAAGGCCGATACCAAGTCCTCCGACAAGTGCAATATCCATTCCAGTCAATACACCAGCCATCATGAGGATCGCGGCTGAAGCTGCCAAAAAGGTGAGAGACACGCCCATTCCCTGTGTCTGTCCAAGCACCCACGAAATGAAGAGTGCTATACCTGCAAAGTACAGGATGTATGTAGGGACCTCAACGCCCAGAAAACTGGTCGCGGTCGCATATCTCAACGCGTTAAACAGCATTTAGATTTTCCCCCTTTAAATTTAACACCACTGAGCAGTGGTGACTAGACCTATTTGTGGGTTTGATAGTATATAAATCTTTCTACGGACCTTTTTAGTTTAAGGTAGTGCAAAAGCATTGACAGAAACAAACGACGCTTAAGAGGATTAGTCTCTTGGAATCCGTTTAATAAACGTACCAAAAGTAGAAGTAAAATCACCATGCATATCTTCTAGATATTTAGTGAGTTTATAATCATCCACATCTGGCTGACGGAGTGCTTTTCGTATCCGCTCGTAACAAGCATATTCCTGATCTACCATATTGTTGATAATATTACATGTGTCTTTGACATGCGCTGGGTCTTTGTTTTCAGGCTCTAGAGTTACGATAACTGCGAAAGATGCCACTGCGGGCGCGAGTGTACTCTGTAGAAGACACAAGAGTTCAACAATATTCTCTGCAGTGTCTAAGCCAATC
>CAZHTU010000162.1:0-1089 GCA_964535815.1 Candidatus Undinarchaeota archaeon | reverse complement strand
GAGAAAGACGTTTAGCATGGTTTTGGATAACAAGCACCTTCTTTAGCAGGCGAACAGGCTGGTCAAGCATCTCTTGCCTCGCTTCTTCTGGATTCTTGCTCATGCACCCACCTTCTTTGCGTTTTTAACCAAATCAGTTACATCTGCTAGATTGCCTATTTTAAAGCTTGAGTTCGTTGTCTTGATTGTAGCAAGCTTACCTTCGATTGCGTGGAGTTGTTGCTTGATTTCTCTTTCAAGACGCGCTTTTTCAGCATCATCGTCTTCATCTTGATAATCATCTAAGAGAGTACCAAGTGTTTGGACGCGCTCACCAATCGCTCTTGAGGCATTACCCACCTCGACATTCCCTACCAAGAGCACATTTTCATTCCTGTTGAAGTTCTTTGTATCCCATTCCTTTGGATCTTTGACCCCGTACGCGCTCTTTGCCACCTGATACCAATAATTCTTTTTAAGATCATCAGGATTGCTCCTCGCAGCATAAGTGCCTATGGCACCTTGAACGCCTTCTTTAGATAGCATCTTACTGAGCATGGGGATTATAACTATCGCAACCATATATGTCTGCACTTTCCCCATTGGAAAACCAAAGTAAGTTGCCAATACGTACAACAGCAGGAGTAAAGGCATGATTTGCTGAGTTACAAATTCGGTTGTGTCATTTCGCGTCCTTGAGATGACAATCAAGTGGTATAAGTAGAACAAGAAAAGAATATCAATTGGCTCAGCACCGATTGAACCCAAAAAGGTAGCCCCACCTGGGTAAAACTGCTGTAAGAGTGAACCGAGTAGTGCCAGCATAAGTGGCCATTGATACTGCTTGAATGAAAATCCTTCTTCTGCCATTGTTATTTCTATTTTGTATTAGATAGTTTTTATACTTTTATTATTAAGGGAAGGTTCTATCAAAATCCACGCTTACGCTTAAATGAGCTGATGGGGCGGCCTTCTCCCTCTTGAGGATTCTGTTTACTCAATATCTTACTGGCCATATGCATCCGCCACTCGACAACCTTGAGGGAGATGAAAAACTTGTAGAGTGCATCCTGTGCAACCTCAAGCTTACCGAGTATCGGACCTATCTGA
>CAZHTU010000161.1:0-1933 GCA_964535815.1 Candidatus Undinarchaeota archaeon | reverse complement strand
AAAAGGGAGTCAGTCATATAGGGCTCCGAGCCACCGCTACCGAGGTAAATTCAGCCATGTTCCTCACGGAAAAGAGAAACAGCTTAGTACAGTTGTGGATATAGTCCACGACCCAGGGCATTCCGCACCTGTTGCAATAATCAAGTACGAGGATGGTACCAAAATCCTCCAGCCAGCAGCTGAAGGTCAGTTCGTCGGGCAGCAGATCGATACGCAACCTACCCGCGGGAACGTATGCAAAATCGCAGATATCCCAGAGGGAAGTAATATTTTCAATATAGAATTGAGGCCAGGAGACGGTGGAAAGCTTGTCAAGTCTACTGGAACCTTTGCTAGACTTGTGTCCAAAGAGGGCGGAAAGGCAGTCTTAAAACTCCCGTCTGATTCTTACAAGACTATTTCACTCAACTGCCGTGCAAATCTTGGTGTCGTTGCAGGTGGTGGACGTACCACAAAGCCTTTTGTAAAGGCAGGAAACAAATATCATGCTATGAAGGCCAGGAACAAACTCTGGCCACGGACTAAAGCAGTCGCAATGAATGCGTGTCAGCACCCATTCGGTGGTGGTTATCACAAGCACATTGGTAAACCACAAACTTCCTCGAGAAACGCACCGCCAGGAAAGAAGGTGGGTTACATTGCAGCCAAGAGAACAGGAGCTAAGCGATAATGGCAAAGAAAGTATATAGTTACAGAGGAATGAGTATAGAAGAACTCAAAGCATTGAGCCCAGAGGAGTTTTTGAACATCGTGCCTTCACGTGTTCGAAGGACACTAAAGCGCGGGTACGGCAAACCAACAAAGAAGTTTTTGGAAAAAATCTTCAAGTCTGAGAAACCCACGCGCACACACGACCGCAATATTATTGTTACACCGCAGATGATTGGCGCATGCATTGCCATCTACAATGGCAAGGAATTCTCCAGGCTTGATTTGATTCCAGAAATGATAGGTTTCAGGCTCGGAGAGCTCGTCCCGACACGAAACCGTGTCAGACATTCATCTCCAGGTATGGGTGCGACAAGGAGCAGCAAGTTCGTTGCACTGAAGTGATACTATGAAATTTAAATACTCGACCGACATGAAAGGCCCGAAGGCAATGGGTAGAGGACTCAAAATCTCACCTAAGCGAGCCAAAGAGGTCGCTGATTCGATTCGTGGTATGGATGTAACTCGCGCAAAAGCATTCCTTGAACGCGTTATTGCAAAAGAGGACGCTGTTCCTTACCGAAGATTTGACCGCAAGATTTCACATCAGAAGGGAATTGGAAGCGGAGCTTATCCAATAAAGACAGCTACTGAAATCTTGAAAGTAGTCAAGAGCGCTGAGTCCAATACTGACAAAGAGAAATTGACAATCAAGCACATATGTGTAAATCAGGGTAGGCAGATGCTGGGACGCAGAAAGGGATCCCCGAAGAATACCCAAATAACACATCTACAAGTAATCCTGGGAGAGAAATAATGGTAATAGAAAAACACTTCATCAAGGAAAATGTCCAGAAGATGACTGTACGTAAGTATATTGAGGACAATCTGTCCCGCGTTGGTTGCGGATATGTCGATATAAATCGTTCCCCACTCGGTATGAGGGTCACTATCCACGCAGAGAAGCCTGGATTAATCATCGGAAGAAAGGGAAAGAGTATTCAAAAGCTCACTGAGACACTTAGAGACGATTTCAAGCTCGAGAACCCGCAGATTGAAGTTCTTGAAATCCCACATCCTGAACTTAATGCTAATCTAATGGCCCACAGAATCGCAAACGCGATTGAGCGGGGTATTCGCTTCCGCCGAGCCGTGTACTCAACAATGAAAATGATTCAGGACGCTGGAGCATTAGGGGTTGAGGCCGTAATCTCAGGTAAGATAAGCGGCGAGCGAGCACGAGTAGCCAAGTTCACAAGCGGTTTCATCAAGCACACAGGCGAGA
>CAZHTU010000160.1:0-1934 GCA_964535815.1 Candidatus Undinarchaeota archaeon | reverse complement strand
GGGCATCCCCGATGAAATAGTGAGTAATTACTGCCCCAGAGGTCCCTCCGAAATCGGCCGTCCGAAAGTGGAGTTCTCCGGTCGCTTCTTCTGATGCATTCAAGGTACAGTTAACATTGAAACTACTACCTCTCATGACTGAAGTAGGTGCATTGCACTCAACGTCTAGGTCCGCAGCGAATGCAGTACTTATGAAGAGTGTGCTGAAGATAATGATAAAGGCCCACTTCATTCGTCTATCATCCATGCTCTGCATCCTCCTTTGCCCACCTCATTCTTTATGGTCTCTACAAGACATTTACCCGGGGTAGGTGTGCATGAACACGGTTCTGCGAGTGTCCCGACAATAGAAACGGATTCTGCCCCTTCGTATATAATCTTGAAGTAACCTGTCTCTGCATCCTCTATACGAAGGTTCTTTTTTACATCAATATTTTCAGCGCAGCGAAGCCCCATCTGGATGCAGTTCTTGATTTTCTCGAGTTTCACGCCCATGACCAATGTCTCTTGTGACGTGTGTTCTTCGTCTCCGCTCCAAGCCTTCTCGACGAATGTATTATACACCCAGCCAGCACCTCCGCCCTCTCCGATGCTCTTCTCCTCAAAATCCGAAGCGGCATTGTAAATCTGAAAAGTTCCGGTAGTAAAATAGATAGATACAACCATTAACACAGTCAGTACTAGAACAAGAGTGACAATCGTTTTTATCGCTGTCTCCATACTGAGAGCGTATAATCTCTTAGAGATTAAAAAGTCTTTCTTTTCACCCAATCAGAAGTTCTCGACAAACTCACTCTGCACGTCTTTGAGATAGTACGCACATGCGAGGATTATGCCCGAGCCGACCAGCTGGAGAAGTCCGATAGGCTCACCTATTAGTAAGAACCCAATCAGGAGCGAAATCGGCGGTGCGAGCAATAGGTAGCAAGCGGCCTTCGAGACATTGATGAGTTTGATGGCATAGTACCACACTGTCACGTACGCGAACAGAAGGGATGCTGAAATGAGGATGAAGCCCCACTGGAGCACGGAGAGAGACAGAATCGCTCCAAGGTTGCCCTGTATGAGCAGTACTGCGGCCAAGAAGAGTCCACCGATGAACATCCGTCCGAACGCAACAACCTCACTATGTTCGCCTTTTATCATGGCCTTTTTGGCAATCGTGTTCTCAACCGCCCAGAGTATGGTCCCGCCGATGACCAGCAGGTCACCGAGTGAGGGGTTGGCCCAGAATATTGCGTCTACTGGAATCTTGGAATAGTAAATACACAGAGTTCCAAGGAACATCCCACCCATTGCAAACGCGTGTCTTTTTGAGATTTTTTCTTTGAGGAAGAAGTAAGCCAGCAGGGCGATGTACAAAGGCAAGGTCTTGTGCAGGAACGCACCGCGGCCCGCTGTAGTCAACTTAAGTCCAGTAAAATAGAACAAAAAGGCTAAACCACCACCAATGATTCCAATAGGAATCAGATAGTCCCACCTCACCTTTCGGATGTTCTTGATGTCGTGGTGCGGCATCAACCAAATAATCGAAAAGAACCCGATGCCGACCAGTAGAGACCTAACTGCAGTGAAAACAGTCGGTTCAAGACCGACGACGAAGAGCTTGTTCACTGGGATGGCAATAGCGCTAATGAGTGCTGTGGCAATTGCGAGTAGAGTTCCTTTGGTCTCTTTGTTCATGTTCTGACAATTCCGCGTAACTTTTTAACTATTCCGCCTCAACGCTTGCGTGCCCTGCTCTTGATCGTGTATTCTGCAGGGAGCAGCATCTTTAACTTGTAGTAGTCCTTTGTGTCGCCCCTTTCTCCACAGTATGGGCAGTAGAGGCTTTTGCCCTTAATCTTCTTGGAGAATCGTGTGATGCCTCTACATTCAGGGTTATGGCACTGCATGAGGTTGATAGTACCGCGGCGCGGGCGCTTGCGTTTGTC
>CAZHTU010000159.1:0-1947 GCA_964535815.1 Candidatus Undinarchaeota archaeon | reverse complement strand
GAATTGCTCGATGCATCAGACACCGGCAGTCTGATGGTGAAGGTTGTTCCCACTCCGAGCGTACTGGTCACGGAGATAGAGCCGTTGTGTTTTCGGATGGTCTCTCCGACGATGGCAAGGCCCATCCCGATTCCTCTGGGTTTGGTCGTGAAGAGCGGATCGTAGATCTTGCTGAGATCTTTTTCTGAGATCCCGTCACCCGTATCGCTGATCGCCAACTCGGCAAAGCCGTTTCGAGTCCTGGCGTCGAATGACAAAGTACCGCCACCGGGCATGGCATCGGCGGCGTTCCTGATCAGATTCCCCAGGGCCCGTCGTAGCTGCTCGGTGTCGACCGAGACATGGGCGAGGCCCGGTGGGATGTTTATGTCAACTGTCAGGTTCTCACGAAGCTTGATGCGCGCCAGCGCGCTATCCACCAGTGATTCCAGGCTGGTGGGCGACTGGCTGGGTGGGTTTACACGTGCAAAGTCCATCAGGTCGGTGATGATTTGATTGGAGTTCTCTATCTCCTCGTCCATGATCTCAAGGAACTGTCCGACACGCGGGTTCTCGACGGCCAACTCGGAGTCTTTGAGCCTCCCTCTCACGTAGTACACTGCGTTTTTGATAGCCCCTAATGGGTTTCGGAGCTCGTGGGCCACACCGGCTGCAAGCTGCCCGATAGCGGCGAGACGTTCGGAACGCAAGAGTTTTTCTCTGGATTCTTGTAGCGCCTCTACGCTATTCCTTACATCGTCAATCATCATGTTGAGACCCATAGCGAGGGAGTCGAATCCGTCGTTTGTCCCAGATAGCTCGATCTGGACCGTGTAGTCTCCTCGCGCGACTTTCATGACGGTCTCTATCATCTGGTCCAGGCAGGCATCCCCTGAAGATGCCTTGTCCATCATCCATCTCCTCGTATACAACGGAACTCGCTTGTACGATTTAGCGGTTTGCTACTGCGGCGGATGTCCGGCGCTCACTCACTGAGCCATGCAACCGCCTCATCCGCCGTTTTGAAAAACCTGAAGTCCTTCTTACGCGTGATCCCGGTCACGAATGCGGCGATTACTCTGGCAACAGGATGCATCCCGTGCATCGCCACCCTCCCGGTCCTGACGTCCTCGGTTAGCTCTCTGAATGTGAGCCTTGCCTCCGTTGACTGCTTTCCAGCTTTGTTAAGATCGACGAGAACCCCTACCTTCCCCTCTATGTCACGCTTCAACTGATTGTCCGCATCTTTGATAGCCGCTGCCTCCGCCCCGTCGGTATCTCCGACGAGGGTCACGCGCAGGATATTGTCCTCGCCCAGAGACAGACGGTGTTCACCGATCCGGATTTCTCGACCGTTTCGTTCCATGTCGCTCCCCTTCTGGATGTCAAGCATGTCCTTGTCAATGAGGTCCGGCTGGAGCCGGATTACGTCGGTCCTCCCATGGTTCGCTGATTCGGGCTCAGCAATGACAGGAATCTGTCCAGGTCCTGACGCCTATAAAGGCGAAAGCTGTTGATGGGGTGTTTTACCGCCTTGAGCTTGCCTGACCGGTCCCAACGCCGAAGGGTCGCCGGGCTCACTCCGACCAGAGCTGCCGCTTGCCCAATGCGTAGGTACTCTTTGAGATTTGGCTCGCCCATGTCCTCGCCTGATGCTGGTCGTATACCGATAGATAACCCTGAATTGTGTTATCGAAACAGGCCCCCTTCGCTTGCACTGCACGCTTGACAAAATAGCACACATGTTCTATTATTTATGTGAGGGACAGACCCCGCCGGGGGTCTTTTTTTTATTCCACCGACCGACCGGTTTCCCCGGGGCTCGAGATCGACCCTGGAGTAAGCAGTTCCCACCGAGTTCTCAGGATAGTAGACAGCAAGGAACCATTGGAGATAGACGCACACATCCATGACAAAACCGAGATCGCCCGGTGGGGGCAGGGCAAAGCCATCCGGCGATGGAACACC
>CAZHTU010000158.1:0-2058 GCA_964535815.1 Candidatus Undinarchaeota archaeon | reverse complement strand
AGCCCTTTTATCCCTAATACTCTTTTTCTTAAAGAAATGCAAGGCCGACAAATTCATCTTGATGGCTGGCCTCGCCTTCCTACTTCACAATCTAATCGATAACACCTATTTCATGCCTGAGACAGGAATATTCTGGTGGGTTTTGCTCACTTTCAACTTGACTAAATCTAGAATAAACAGCAGATAACATTAAATCCAGAGGCGCCCTTTCCAATACATAGCATTCTGATCTTAAAAATAGGCTCATGTTTTCCTTTATCAGCTGGCTGCCATATTTATAATTTGCAGCTATATTCTTCATGAGCTCAGGGAGCACATCAATAGCTCTCTTGCGCGCTAATATCCTTTTACTCCCTTGACTATTTCGGGTGTTATTTCTTAAGAGGATAAATATATTTTTATTCCTAGTGAAATCTGTTTCCATTAAACCTTCGTCACTTCTGTACAGTTTCTTATGATAATCCAATAAAGACTTATATTCCGCCTCCTTCATGGAGATAAGCTTCTCAGTAAGGCCCGCACTTTCATATTTCTTGAAATGTTTCTGATATTTCTGTTGAATGCCAGTTTTAATGCCAGATCTAATTGTCCCTATGGTAGGAAAGATGCATGCCTCTTTTGTCTTTGCATCCAATAAAGAATAATCTTCGCTTAGAACCCTTCCTCCTAACCCCCACACACCAGAACAGATCGTGCTCTTTCCACTCTTTGCCTCTCCTACAAAAAAAAGATTATAATTATTATACCTTACACACGATGCATGTAATATCACAAACCTGCCCCACAAAAGATATTTTATGTGCCTTTCTATATCTGTAAGGGCATTTATATATTCGGCTTCTTTTTTCTTGTCAAAAATCACATCTAAAGATGCGGTCCTAATAATTTTAAATATGTTACTATAATAACTTCTTACTTCTGGAATAAAAAACATGCCAAAGGTCCGCTTGAACAGCTTTAAAAAAGCTTCAGAATTTGAGCTTATCTCCAAACGTAGATTAACAAAATTCTCTAGTTGAATCATATTTATAGAGGGTTGAGGCATTTAATGTGCTCATGGCCTTTATTTACAAGGTCAGTATATAAATAAGAAAGTTTGATTTTTTCCTTTACATCCAAATGGTTGTCAGGACTTTTATTATCGATAACTCCACCAAAATACTCCTTAGCATCATCCTCATTCATTCTTTCATAACTCCTTATGGTGTATTCAAGAGATAATTTGACAATATCGCACCCTAAAGGCCATCTTGTTTTAAAGCCTTTCTTTCTGTAAGATAAAAGACACAGGCCCGGACAATTTATCTTTGCCCAGCAATCAAAACAATATTTGCTGCGCATCTTCATTATTTTTTTATATTCTTTTAAAAGCTGGCCCAGCTTTATCTTAGATATTCCATGAAAAACAGACCCGATCCTCCACTTCTTATCAAATATGCTTAACGCACATATATAAATATCACCATTAGCTGCTACTGTTGCCTTTATAATCCCGGCACCACAGTGTTTTGCACGAAAGGCATTTCGTTCCTTATTATAAAATGATGAAAAAGATTCTATATCCATATATACAGGTTTTATGTTACTACGTAATTTATTATAATAATCTCTTTTCAATCCATCTCTTAGCTTATTATAGAATAGTATCTTTCTCCTTTTGTCATCTCCAATGCTCTGTTCTATATTAAAACGGTGCTTTATCTTCGAATCTGAACCAATATATCTTTTTTCAAGAATATTCTGAAGCTCTGAATTCTCATTGCATGTAGAATTAATTATTATCTCAATGTTAGGGAAATATTTTTCTGCGTACTTTACATTCTTCAAGATGATCTTATGTGTCTTCCCACCGCCTTTAAATACCCTTCTTGCATCATGCTCTTCCTTGCAGGAATCCATAGATATAATAAGTTGGCAATTATATTTAGACAATAAACTTAATATACCCCTATTTAAAAGCGTCCCGTTAGTGCTTAACATTAATCTTAAGGGGACTCTTAATTGATTCTTCCATGATACATCTATATAAGATAGGCTTTGTTCCAAGATCTGCGAATT
>CAZHTU010000157.1:0-2064 GCA_964535815.1 Candidatus Undinarchaeota archaeon | reverse complement strand
AACACACAGAAGAAGCCTACGCAGGTATACGGAAAATGTTGGGTGAATGCATTGCCGACCCGCAATCTTGCGAATGTGAAACAATCCAAAATCCAGAAATACTTAAGTTCTGCCAGGAGCAAAGAGAGATCGGGACCTCGTGCCTGGAGACTGGAAAGGCCGAAGATTGTGACAGGATAGATGCTGAGCGGTTATTGCCCAGAGGGATGCCCAAGTTCTTACAGCCATTCTTTTCTTCATCCATTAAGAAAAAGGTAGATGCAGAGAGGTCCAAAAGACTTGGAGAGGTGTACAAAGTTATGGCAAGCTGTGTGGAAGATGTCGAGTCGTGTGATTGTTCGCAATTAGAGTATGACTATGCTCAGAATACCTGTGAGAAGCAGAAAAAGATTTCGACCGACTGTATCAATGGAGATGCAGAAGCGTGCGACAATCTGGATGATACTGCGATATTCTCGTCCAATCTGCCATCGTTTGTCAGGCCGTTCATGGAGAAGAGGATAAGTTCACTAATCAAGGGAAAGAAAGATAGACTATACGCTCAGTCTGCTTCGGTTATCACTGACTGCATAAAGGATGCACACGAGTGCGACTGCACTAAACTGACATACGGACAAGCCATCTGTGAAGAAAGGAAAGCGGTAGCCATGAAGTGCGAAGAAGGAGATATAGATGCGTGCATGGATATAGAGGGTAATGTCCTACCTGCGAATGTGCCATCTTTTATCCGCGGCCCATTAGAAAAGATTATTCAACCACTCATAGCAGCCAAAAAGAAAGGCGTGGCCATGTCCATGATGGCAGACATGGGTCCTAAGATGGCTACTTGCTTTGAGAATCCTGAATCCTGTGACTGTTCATTCGTGCCTAAGACTTACCAAAGCTTTTGTGAGGAACGCAGGCTCCTCGGCGTGGACTGCATCGATGGAGACTTCGAAGCGTGCGAGACTCTTGAAAACCTGCCGATGGTCCCTGAGGACGTCCCGAGTTTTGTCCGCGGGCCGCTCGAAGGTATTGTGAAAAAGAACATGGGCGGAGTAAGGGCGAGGATTGCAGAAGCAAAGGCTCAGGCCCGGTCAGCGTCCTGAAGCATACCTTTGCTAGGCGGAATCTTCTCTTTATCCAATAACTCCAAGAAGTGAGTATAGAACTCAGTAGCCTGCTCCTGCGAGCCGAAGCCGTACCAGATAGGCTTCGGACCCTTTACCTTCTGGCGGCATTCCTGAATAAAAAGATCATAGTTGAAATTCTGATAGTGGGCCAGCAGTGCTATTTCAATCCTCTTGCGCCACCTGAGGATACCTTCCTCGCCTACACCAAGCGCATAACCTGTGACGCGCGCGCCGATAAAAGATAGTTTCTTGGGCTTGAATACAGTATTTGAAGAGATGACCGTACCTGCCTTGCTCAGTGGGTAGAGTATGCCTGCTAAATTGAAGAGGCCTGCGGCGACCCGCTTATGTGTCCCGCCCCTGAGCCGCACCCCTGGCACAGACAGGTACAGATATGCAAGCTTCATGCTGATTGAATGAACTGTGTCAATCAATGTGTTTTTCTGTCCGCGACACAGAGATTGGGTCAATGAGCCCCTAATCGACCCGAGATCCCCTGTTAACTCAACCAATGCCTCCTGCGAGACAGTCAAACGCGACGTACCATTATCCCTGAGTGTCATAGTAGTGTATTGGTGTTGCATATATTTAAAATAAAAGAAAAGTGGTGGGGCCAGGGAGATTTGAACTCCCGTCGGTCGGTTCCTCCATCCTTGGCCTAACCATAGACCAAATGCATATCATCGCGCTTTCGCGCTCATCGCTCCAACATGAGTATATGAACCATGCAGGTTCTGACGCTGGAGCCGACTAGGATCCCGAACTACCCCATGGCCCCACAGAGTAGCTTATAGTATAGGGTGCTCGGAGGATTTAAAACTTTTCCCTGGCAGGTCGTAAGGACTATATAGGATTGAGTGTATAAAGACAGCATGGGATACTTCACCCAAAAGACTGCAAAAGAAATAGATGCTATACTCGCCAGCACCAAAGGTAAGCAAATAGCAGATAT
>CAZHTU010000156.1:0-2068 GCA_964535815.1 Candidatus Undinarchaeota archaeon | reverse complement strand
GGTTGAACCTGAGACATGCGCACACGAATGTGCGGACGGCGTGTGTACCTGTCCTGAAGGCGAATGTACGGGTCAGCTCGGATGCACAGAATGTGAGCTTGAACAAACTTGAAATGATTGCTGAAAATGTTCTAGACCTGATAGGTGATACACCACTAGTCAGAATTAACAAGCTCAACAAAACCAAAGCTGAGGTTTATGCTAAGATAGAGTTTCCTAATCCTGGTGGGTCAGTCAAAGACCGCATTGCAAAGTGCATGATTGAACGCGCAGAGACTGTTGGCCTCCTTAAGAAAGGCATGACTATCCTTGAACCAACCAGCGGAAATACGGGGATAGGCCTGGCAATAGTTGGTGCAATTCGAGGGTACAATGTCAAGCTGGTCATGCCTGAAAGTATGAGTATTGAAAGACGCAAAGTTTTGAAGGCTTATGGGGCCGAACTAGTGCTGACGCCTGCAGAAGAAGGGATGATTGGTGCAATTGAAAAAGCTAATGAGTTGCTTGCAAAGGACCCGAAGAACTATTTCATGCCCAATCAATTTGCAAGCATGTGCAACCCGCGCGCACATTTCAATTATACTGGGAAGGAGATACTGAAAGACGTTCCGGACATCGACGTCTTTGTCGCAGGGATGGGGACAGGCGGAACTCTGCACGGAGTTGGCAAGCGCCTCAAGAGAGCCAATCCAAAAGTGAAGATAGTCGGTGTCGAACCTAAATCAGGCTCACATATCCAAGGCCTGAGAAACATGGGCGAAGGATTTATCCCTGAGATATTCAATCCTGGAAAACTTGATGAAATAATCAAGGTCGGGGACAAAGAGTCATTTGACACAGCAAAAGCCCTTGCACGCGAAGAAGGCCTGCTTGTCGGAATCAGTTCCGGAGCCGCGATGTATGGAGCACTGCTCAAGGCAAAACAGATGAAAAAAGGCAAAATCGTCGTCCTTTTGCCTGATACTGGGATGCGGTATCTGAGTACTGGACTCTTTGATGAGGACTAAGGCCGCTTTGCCAGGAGCCGATAGCGCATTACGTGTTCTTCAGACGTATCAATATCAAAACCCTTTAGTTGGGTGAGCAGCTCGTCTTTTGACGGAGCAAATGTAGAGTAATAAGCATAGCCATTGTAATCAACAATCGAAATAGCATCTGTGTGCGGGGCAATATCTTGTCCTACTGCCCTATAATCCATATACCTGAACATTCTCCGAAGGAAGACCGCGTCTACACGTTCTTTAAAGAGACTGCCGAAGACATTGCTCCTGTTGTCGAGCGTAAGGTTCCTGCCCTGGAAGACATAGAGGTTCTTGTATCTTTTGTGCTGGTACACGTCAGGTTGTGCGTCAGCCAGGTATTCGTAAGAGAGTGGCTTTAGTAAGGCTTCAGGACCGTCTCCAATCGGCATCAGTTCCTTGACATAGTCCACGAGGTCCAATCGTTCAAACTCTTTTAGGTTAGGATAGTGTCTTCCCGAGTCTATGCCGATTAGCAAGGAATTTTTGAGAAATCTCCTATACTTCTTGGCGATAAAAGGTAGGAAATGATTGCGCCAGACACCAATCTCGACTAGTACCTTTGGTCCTTGCCCTACTCTGCGTTTCGGGAAACAGTTCTCGAATATTCTCGCAGTTATAGCGTCTTCACGCTCTTCATTCAAAGGAATAGTCTCACTGCCCTTGTAGGTTCTGAAGAAATAACTGTCCCATTCGTCAAGATTTATCCTAACTGTTCGGTCTACTGAGATTGCGGCACTGAGCTGCTTCTTGAATGTGCTTCTGAGGGTATCCACCAGGTCACTGGAAAGTCCTGGCTCGGCAAAGAGCTTTACTACAAGCTGAGTTCTTTTGAATGAGAAATCTTTTAGAAACGCCTCCCAGGTCTTACAGTCATCTGCCAGTAGCTTGAGTGCAGTCTTCTGTTTTGTGATTGGAGAGATGGTCAGGGTGACCTCAACAACTTGCATAAGCTAATATTGTTTGCAGAGAATAAAAACCCTTCCCCTAGACGCGCTTCCAGCGAACCCCGTCTTTTTGGTCCTCGAGCTGGACACCGACCTTTAGGA
>CAZHTU010000155.1:0-2070 GCA_964535815.1 Candidatus Undinarchaeota archaeon | reverse complement strand
AGGTTAACGAGATTAAACTAAAGGTCGCGAGAGCTAGCCCTGAGGATGCAGGACAAGCGATAATTCGGATAGACGCTCGCGCCGCTAGCAGTATAGGTGTAGGATTAACTGACATTGTTGAAATCGAAGGCACACGAGTTACAGCGGCGGCTGTTGAACGTACATACCCAGCAGACGTAGGCAGGGGAATTATAAGTATGGATGGACTAATCCGAAAAAATGCCGGGACAAGTATTGGTGAGACTGTAAAAGTAAGAAAAGTTATCCCAAAGGAAGCTAAAAAAGTCGTTATTGCACTAGCACAGGCAATTCCACAGCACATACCCCTCGCTTTTAGAATCTCCAAAGGTTGGCCGTTACGAAAAGGAGACATAATATCACCGATACCTAGGCGACACGAAGCAAATCCTTTCCAGCTTGCCGGATCTTTTGCAGGGGCCCCAGCATTTGGATCTGTCACTGATATAAAATTCATAGTCGCAAGTACTGACCCGGCAGGTACAGTCCTATTAACAGAAGATACTGAAATAGAACTAAAGAGAGAAGTTGTTGAAGTAAAAGATGAAAGACTTTCCGATGTCACTTATGAGGATATAGGCGGACTAAGAGATGCTATATCAAAAGTCAGAGAGATGATCGAATTACCACTCAAACACCCTGAACTCTTTGAACGGCTCGGAGTCGAGCCACCAAAAGGGGTTTTGCTATTTGGTCCGCCTGGGACTGGGAAGACATTATTGGCCAAGGCTGTGGCGAACGAGAGTAGCGCGTATTTCAAGGTCATCAATGGACCTGAGATAGTGAGTAAATGGTATGGTGAATCTGAGAAGAAGCTCAGAGAGATATTTGAAGAGGCACAAAAAAATGCGCCTGCAATTGTCTTCATAGATGAATTAGATGCAATTGCTCCTAAGCGTGAAGAAGTAACTGGCGAAGTTGAGAGGCGCATGGTCGCTCAACTACTCTCTGTGATGGATGGTCTACAGGCGCGCGGACAGGTCGTCGTAATTGGTGCCACTAATAGGGAAGATTCGATAGATGCTGCCTTGAGACGGCCTGGGAGATTTGATCGAGAGATCGAAATAGGTGTCCCTGATCGAAAAGGAAGGAAAGAGATATTGATGATTCATACCCGCAGGATGCCCTTGGACAAGGATGTCAAGCTAGATAAGATTGCGGACGTCACATATGGGTATGTGGGGGCGGATTTAGAGGCTCTAACAAAAGAAGCAGCTATGGCCACGCTAAGACGCGCGCTACCCTCCCTTAGACTGGATGATGAAAAGGAGAGTATTCCACCCGAGGTTATTGAAAAACTGATTGTCACAAAGAAAGACTTTGAGAACGCTATGATGGTCGTCGAACCCTCTGGGATGAGAGAGGTTCTTGTAGAAGTGCCTCAAGTGAAATGGGAAGATGTCGGAAACCTGAAGATGGCTAAGCAGGAATTGCAAGAAGCGGTCGAATGGCCTCTCAAGAAGCCCCAAGGCTTCAAGAGACTCGGAATCAAGCCGCCGAAAGGTGTTTTGCTATTTGGTCCGCCTGGGACTGGGAAGACTATGCTCGCTAAGGCGGTGGCAAATGAGAGTGATGCAAATTTCATCAGTATCAAGGGACCTGAATTGATATCAAAATGGGTCGGCGAGTCCGAAAAACGGATACGCGGTATTTTCAAACGTGCGAAACAGGTCGCGCCGACTGTTGTGTTCTTTGACGAATTAGATTCGATTGCTAGGCGACGGGGTACTGGAACAGGTACTAAAGTGTACGAAAGTGTTGTAGACCAGCTCCTTACCGAACTCGATGGTCTTGAAGACCTAGAGGGCGTCGTAGTAATTGGTGCGACCAACCGCCCGGACATCATTGACCCGGCCCTTTTGAGGCCTGGGAGGTTTGACAGGCACATCTTGGTCGAAGTGCCGGACAAAGAAGGTCGAGAAAAGATATTCAAGATTCACACAAAGGACATGCCACTGGCTAAAGGAATTAAGCTAGCAAAGCTTGCGGAGATGACAGATGGGTATGTTGGTGCAGATATTGAAGCACTGTGCAGGGAAGCTGCCATACGGG
>CAZHTU010000154.1:0-2071 GCA_964535815.1 Candidatus Undinarchaeota archaeon | reverse complement strand
GTTATCGAACCTGATGCTGACTCAGTTCTGATGGTCCAGGACGCGTGCAATGACCTTGGCGAGACTATTGGCAACACTGACATGAAAATTCTTGCTCTTGCCTTAATGCAAGAAGGGACAATAGTCACAGATGATTACTCAATCCAAAACGTCGCCCGTCGGCTCAGTCTGAAAGCACGCTCTGTTGATCAAAAAGGCATCAGAAATCTCTTCAGGTGGGGCAAATACTGCACCACTTGCAAAAAGTTCAAGGATGGGGATATTTGTGAAGTTTGTGGGACTCCGCTAAGACGACGAGTACTGAAGAAGCTCTAGCTGAGCATTTTATAGACAAATAGTATCCCACCGAGTAGGATGAGGAAGGTCGTAACGACCATCCCGTACAAAATAACTTTTGGCATCCAATCTTCTTTTTTCCATCTGCCACCTACCTTCAAGCTCATCTTCGTGAAGGCTGGCCTTTGCCAATGTGACGGTGGTCCTTGAAAGGAAGTTCAGGCATGTGGCTTGAGTCGACTGATTCTCGCATTCCCACCTGTAATTTGAGGTCGTCTAGCGTGGACTTGAACTTGACTTTTTCCTCTTCGAGCGGAAGCGTTCCAATCTGATTTAGGGCGTCGATGATTGTTCGCATGTCTGTGTCGCCTTCGTACTTGTTGTACTGGCTCTTGCCGAAGATTTTCTCATTGTACTTACTTACTATTGACTGTAAATCCTTCAAAAAGTTCTTGTACAATTCGTCGTCTTTGTTTTGAGCTGTATCGAGTTTTGGCACAAGCTCCTTCAAGGTATTTAACATTTCTTCCAATAAATATCCGCTAACTTGCATTTTCTAATACTCGCTTAATCGTCTTCAGTCTAAAAAAGTTCTCCCTCTCCATTTCTGAGAGTCGCATGCCAATATACTTCTCTGTGTTCGTAAGTTTGGGAATCATTAGATACTCAAGTGCGTTCACTCGCCGTTTTGTCTTTTGGATTTCGTCTGCTAATCGATTGAGTGAAGACTCGATTTCTGCCACCTGAGTAATCTTCTGTATGGCTTCCTGGAACGCCAGAACCGACTGGTCAAAAGAGGCCGAGGTAGAAGCTAAACCATATCCCCGTTCGAGCAGGTTTTGCTTTTCGGCATTGTACTCGAGCTTTGGCACAAGCACACCCATGATGTTTCGTGTTTTGGTGTCGAGCTTGCTCTTTTGTCTTACAGCAAGGCTCGCACCCTTGACATTCATCCTTCCCATAGCTGATTGAGCCACGACGAGCGAAGCAAAAGCACGTTGCATGCTTGAGTTTAATTCTTCACGAGCCTGCCTGGCCTGCTTAACCATCTCAAAGAACTCCATGATTAGTGCGTCCCTCTTCTCTTTCAAGAGCTTGTGTCCTTTCTCCGCTAGCTTAGTCTTCTTCCGGATGTTCAAAAGCTCCATCCGGGTAGGATTGACGTTCTCTAAGATATCTGCCATTATTTCTCTTATTTCTTCCTTGAAGGGTGGTATTTCTCGATGTGCTCGGTCTTGATTCTCTTTAATTCAGTCTCAGGTAGTGTTGAAAGTAAGTCCCAACCAATGCTCAGTGTTGTCTCTATGGACCTATTCTCTGTTCGACCTTGGGCAATGAACTCACGTTCAAAGCGGTCAGCAAAAGCGAGCAGTTTTTTATCCTTGGATGTCAAGGCTTCCTCACCAACAACTGCGACTAAATCACGAAGGTCGACTCCCTCAGCGTAGGCCGCATAAAGCTGATTAGATACACCTGAGTGGTCTTCACGAGTCTTGCCAGGCCCGATTCCCTTGTTCATCAGTCTTGAGAGTGACGGTAGAACATTGATTGGCGGGTAGATGCCCTTTCTGTGCAAGTCACGTGTCAATACTGTCTGTCCCTCTGTAATATAGCCAGTCAAGTCAGGGATTGGGTGTGTGATATCATCGTCAGGCATTGTCAGGATAGGCATCTGGGTGATTGAACCTTTTCTTCCTTTAATCTTGCCTGCGCGCTCGTAGGTTGTAGCCAAATCAGTGTACATGTAGCCTGGGTATCCGCGCCTTCCTGGTACTTCATCCCGAGCCGCTGCAAT
>CAZHTU010000153.1:0-2081 GCA_964535815.1 Candidatus Undinarchaeota archaeon | reverse complement strand
TTGGGTGCAGGATCCTGAGAAAGGCGGAGGACGCGTCATCGGAGAGATGACGCACTTCCTAGACCTGTTTAATTTCTTCACTGGGTCAAAACCAATAGACATAAAGGTAGTGACATGCAGTAGCCCTTCAGAAGACCATCCAATCACTGACAACCTTGCCGCAATAATTAAGTATGGAGACGGTTCGGTGGCCAGTCTGACTTACACAAGTTTTGGAAATGCCAAGAGTGGAAAAGAACAGCTCGAGATATTCCAGGGCGGAGAATCTGCAATGATAGATGACTATGTGAGTCTTCAGATAAATAGTGTCAAGAAAATGCAGAAGAAACAGGACAAAGGACATCTCAATGAACTATTGGTCTTGAAAGATATGATAAAGGGCAAGATTGATGATCAAGTTTCATTGAACGACTCAATAGATGCAACACTGGGTGCGTTTAAGATTCAAGAAGAGATAAAAATTAAGGACTAGGATTCATTGACTGAAAGATAGTCTTTCTTAGAACCTATGTCAATCCATTTACCACTAAAAGGATAACCAAAAACCTTTCCAGTACCCTCGTTCACTTTTCTTAAGAGCTCAGGAAGATCCAAATAAGTGTCTGCCGTCACCAGGTCCAGAACTGAGGGTTCCATGAGGTATACTCCCATATTGATTAGGTCTTGTCTTTGCGGTTTTTCCTTGATGGTCTCTACCTGATTGTCAGTGCCAAGTTCCACAACCCCATACTCGCTCTGCTCTCTGCGCTCGTAGAGTGCCATCGTTAGCTCGGATTTCTTGCGCTTGTGGTATGCAGTAAATGCTTTGATATCTAAGGAGGTCAAGACGTCCCCATTCATCACAAGAAATGTGTCGTCCAAAAGAGATTTACATAAGGAGAGAGGTCCTGCCGTCCCTAATGGCTTCTTCTCCTCGGTATAAGTAATCTTGATGCCATATGCCGAACCGTCGCCGAAATATGCTGTAATAAGTTTGGATAGGTGACCTGTTGCAAGTATAATCTCTGAAATACCGTGCTTCTTGAGGTGTTGAAATATGTGCTCAAGGACAGGTTTATCACCCACAGGTAAGAGTGGTTTAGGGATGACATGCGTGAATGGCCTGAGCCGTCTCCCTTTACCTCCAGCAAGAATCACTGCTTTCATATTCAAACATGATATTTCTGGTCAAGATTGTATGCTTCAGGATGGTTTGCGAACCATTCTATAGTTTCTGCAATTCCTTTCTCAAATGATGTTTCTGCACTCCAGCCGAGGAGCTTCTTAGCCTTCTTTGTGTCTGCGCAAAGGCGCATGACCTCGCTCTTTTCAGGTCGCATCTTGGTCTTGTCCATGCGTATTTCTACATTCCTGTCCAGTTGTGAACCCACAATCTCTGTGAGCTCCTTGATAGATACCTCGCGTCCTGTACCCACATTTATGCTCTCACCTACAATCTTCTTTCCCTTTTGAGTAGCCTTGACAAATGCATCTGCACAATCTTTTACAAAAAGGAAATCGCGCGTCGAGTTCAGCTCTCCAAGGTTAAGGACCTTGGAGTTCAGACATTGGCTAATCACTGTCGGGATAACTGCCCTGCACGATTGTCGCGGACCATAATTATTGAAAGGTCTGAGTATAGCAACAGGCAGGTCGTAGGAGAAGTAGAAAGTGCGTGCGATTTGGTCGGCACCGACCTTGCTCGCCGCATATGGAGATTGTGGATTTAGTGGATGCTCTTCGGAGATTGGGATTTGCTGAGCAGTGCCATACACTTCACTTGTGGACACGCTTATCAGCATTTCTGGTTCGAGTTTTCTGGCCGCTGTGAGTACATTGAGTGTACCTTCTATATTTGTGCTTATCACTTCGCGCGGGGATACATAAGAGTAAGGGATGGAAATACATGCGCCCAGGCGTAAAACATAATTACACCCTTCCATTGCATGCTCGACTGCATTAGGGTCGTGCAGGTCACCCATGATGACATCAAGTGAGTCATCCGAAATGTAGCGTAGATTCCCCACATCACCGCGTGAATTGTAGCGTACAAAGGCTCGAACATTCGCACCTTCCTGCAGAAGTTTTTCAGCCACGTGACT
>CAZHTU010000152.1:0-2095 GCA_964535815.1 Candidatus Undinarchaeota archaeon | reverse complement strand
AGTGGAATCTCAACTTTCATACTCTGTGCGTAGATAGACACTAAAAGCACACCGATAGTACTAATTATGGCTAATATGTCGCCGTAACGGCCACCTCGAACAAAGACTTCAAGGAACCCTCTACCCTCGCGGATTGATTCGATTGCGAATGGTATAGCACCAGGAATAGGTTCACCTGGAGTAGCAGGCATCCAGTTAAATGTCCCGACGATAATCTGCTGACAGACCCCTGCAGCAATGAAGAGACCAACACCAGAGCCAAAGCCCCACTTGTTGATGACTTCGTCCATCATTATGATGAGCATACCTCCTATAAATATCTGGATTATCAGGGCGAATACCGCTATCCCTCCTAATGACGGGTCAGCAGGTATCTGTCCAGACAGTACCATAACTGCGGCCTCGAAGATTGTGAAGGCGATTGCCATTAATTTCTGTGCACCCTGGTAGATTGCACGTCCCTCTTCTGTGGATTGGTCGAACTTGAGCACGCCAGCCCCGACTAAGAGCTGAAGAACAATCGAACCCATGACGATAGGTCCAATACCAAGTGTGATAATTGAGTCAAAACGTCCTGCGAGGATAGCACGCAGTGAAGCAAAATAGTCCACTGCCATCGGACTAATGCCCCATAATTGAACATTTAGGAGAATGAAATAGAGTAGAAGAATAATTCCAGTCCACTTGAGCTTGTCCCTGAAGCCCAGATGTTTCTTCGGTTCCGCTACTTTAGGCAGGGATAGAAGTAGGTTCTTAAGCATCTTTTGCTTTCGGGGCGGCCTTTGGCTCAGGGGCCTTGACCTTTGGCAGCTCTTTGGCTTTTGGCTCTTTAGGCTTTGATTCTTTAGCCTTTGGTGCTTCTTTGGCTTCAGGCTTTTTGGCTTCCTTCTTTGGTTCAGCCTTAACCTCTGCCTTTTCAGGCTTTGGCGATTCTTCTGCAGCGACTTCGATGACTTCCTTTTCAAGGACATCTACCTTACCACCTGCAGCTTCTATTTTTGCCTTTGCCTTTCCAGAGCACGCATCCACCTTAACGACCAGCGAGCGAGTTACCCGTCCTCCTCCTAATAGTTTGTTAATCTTGAATTCAGCAAGGTCTATTGTTTTCTTGCCTTTTTCCATGGCTCCAGCAAGCTCATCCAACCTGCCGACATTCATGGTACTCACCTCAGATACATTCTTAGGTGAGAAACCGTAGAGTGAGCGTGCTCCTTTAGTGCCTTTAATCAAGCCGTGCTTGATTGCGTAGATATACTTGTGCTTATGCAAACCTGCCATACCGCGTCCACCGCGGTGACCTGCACCTCGGCGCTTCTTCTTGTGTCCCCCACCGTGGCTACTGTCTCCACGGAATGCTTTCATCTTTTTGGGGATTCTTACAACCATTATCGCATCCTCACTATCAAGTCGTTGATGGCTTCGCCGCGGTATCCAAGATCTCCGCCAGTTGTGAACGGGCGTTTTATTGTCTTAAGTCCGCCGCGTGCCGGGTGTAATCTGATTTTATTGAAGCCTAAATCTTTGGCCTTGACCTTACCGTCAATAAGGGCTTTTGCACAGTCTTTGTAGGTCTTGAACTTATTTGCCTTGAGTGATTCTTCAGAAAGAGGACGTGGGAGTATTGTCTCTAATGCTTCGAGGGAAACCTCACCCCAGGTGATGTAGTCCTTGGCCTTTTGAAGCATACCTTTGTTAGTATCGACCTCTGCGAGCAGAACAGCGTTATTGATGTACTTGAGGTTCATCAGGTCCATTGTGTCCTTAATCTTCTCAGTCACGCTTATTCCGCCCCGGAGTCGTACTGCAATTATCATTTCGCCCCCTTGACATTGTCCAGGTTTCTAAGTGCTTCAAATGTTGCCCATGCTAGATTGGTTCGTGACTTTGTGTGACCTCGAGATTTGGACCATACGTCCTTGAGGCCTGAGAGTCCTAGAACAACTTTAGCAGTAGCACTTGAAGCAAGACCGATTCCTTTAGGTGCGGGGATGAGCTTTACATTGACACTTCCGCTTGAACCTTCGGAGATATACGGGACAGTGTGTTTACCACCGCATGCGCACTCCCATGAGCCGCATCCGATTGGAACTTTGAA
>CAZHTU010000151.1:862-2124 GCA_964535815.1 Candidatus Undinarchaeota archaeon | reverse complement strand
CTTTTTATTTGTTTCTGTTTTGAGTGTCCTCGAGCTTTTCGAGCTTTACTTCAATCAGCTCTATCTCAAGTTCCAACTCGCGGTTGCCAGGGTCCTGCTGTAGGAGTTTTTCTAAGTATTCCTTCTCATTCTCGAGTTTCCAGACAGCGCTTTTGATAGGCATTTTAAGCTGGTAATGGGAGGTCAAGTACCTCAGAGAGCATCTCAATCTGATTGAGGGTCTTGAAATCCTTTTCTTTGAGCAAGTGTTTTATCTCCTTGCAGGCTTTCAGGTTCTTGAACGCCTTATGGCGGTCGTTGTCTAGAAGAGACTGGATTGCAGTATCAAAGAGTGGAACCAATTTCTTAGTGAGAGGCACATCAATCCTAGAAAGCGCATTGGCGATGCCCATGAAGACAATGCCGAGAGACGCCTTGGCCTCATCTTCGGTAGCGAGTGTGTACTCCAATCCTGCTTTCTTCAGTTGTTTAGCTGTTGTTAAAACCTCGAGGTTTTTCCCATCATTGACCCATTTTGAGATGGATTTGACCTTTCTGAGCAAACTCTTGATGTCAGACTCTTCCATTGCATCGCTCACCTTTGTCTCACGGACTTTGTGGGACCTGAATTTGGTTTTCGGTGGTCCTCCGCGAAGAACAGGGCAGACTGTGTGCTTGCACGGATTACAACCGCTAACTGCACACTCCATTGCAACAGAACCGCAATCCTTGCAGATAGTTGCAGGCCACATCATCCTAGAAATCAGGTCAAGTGTCTTTTCGATGTCTTTTTTGTTCTTACACCGTTTGATATTGACCTTTCCAGAAGAGTAAACAATGATATCGCGTGCACCATACTTGAACTTAGCAATGCCGAGCCGGTCCGAACACCTGACCTCTTTGAACTTGCTCTCGACAAGGGGCGCAAAAGCATCAATATCCAAGAATCCGTACTTCATAGGCTCGACCAGTTGAGCTTCTGCAGAGACTTTGGTCGCGTCAGTGGCACAAGGGTGGATTAGAGCGACACCTTCCTGTCCCTCAAAAGAGACCTGTTTGACGAGCTGGACGCCTTCCTTCAGCATCTTCTTGATCTTTTTCTTGTTCTCGCTCTTGACATAGGGGCATCTCTCAAGTTTGATATCTCCTCCAACTAATCTCCTAGCGAAAGCCCGGCAGGTCGAGAGCCCGCACTCTTCGCAATCTTTCCTGCCTTTTTCAGGCATTAATTCAAATAAGTCGGACAGCGACTGCATGTGAAAAAGGAACTCACGAGAATTTTT
>CAZHTU010000151.1:0-852 GCA_964535815.1 Candidatus Undinarchaeota archaeon | reverse complement strand
ATAAGTCAGCTAATGACTGCATATGAAAAGAAACTCATGAGAATTTTTATACTTATAGCACTAACCTTTCTTCTTCCAGCCTTTTGGATACGTACCTTGTTTTAGAACCACGCGCTGGACCTTGGCTACGATGCCTTTGTCAGCCTTTTTGGCATGGGTGAAATCCATTTGGGGCTGAGCAAGGCAGATGAGTTCACCTTTTAGGGTGAGGATTGCCAGTGTGTCGTTTTCTTCGTACTCCTGGAGTTTGCAGATGCCAGGAGCCATGATTCGCGCGCCCTGGCATATCGCTTCGACCGCGGAGTCCTGCACGACCATCTTTGGAAGGTGTTCTATTGCTTTTTCCACAGGTTGGACATATTTTCGCAATAAACTTTCGTCCTGCTTGGATTTGAACAAGTATTCGGCCTCTGAGAGTTTTGTTAGTGTGACTATTGTGGACTCGTCAAAAGGTCCTGTGCGGGTTCGACGGAGTTCGGACATGTGCGCGCCGATTCCTAAAATCATGCCTGCGTGGTGGCAGATACTTCGGATATAGGTGCCGGCTTCGCAACCGACGCGGAAAAGAACGTCCTGGCCGTCCTGTTCAAGAACATCAAGATAGTAGATGCGGCGGGTACGGAGCTGGCGCTTGACAGCCGAGCGGAGTGGGGGTTTTTGGTAGACTTCACCCACAAAATACTTGAGCACCTCTTTGACTTTTGATGCAGGTATTTCCTTATGGAGGCGCATCACGCAGATGTACTCTTTTCCTGCGGGGAGGAGGACATGAGTAATCTTTGTCGCGTTTTCTAAAGCTACGGGGAAACATCCAGTAACTTTGGGGTCAAGGGATCCGCAGTGGCCGCCTTT
>CAZHTU010000150.1:1396-2128 GCA_964535815.1 Candidatus Undinarchaeota archaeon | reverse complement strand
GCAGAGACACTGGACGGGAATATCATAGGGGAGAACCTTGCGGTTTTGGTGTGCAAGAAGGGTGCTGCAGATCAGTTCCCAGATGCTGATAAGTCAATAGAGGTTATAGAGGATATTCTAAGCAGGTATGAAAAAGAAGGATTAGAAGTTATTAAGAGATCTAGTAGCTATGAAGAATTTAGAAAGTCTATATCCGAGGGCGGTGAGGTTAACCTAATGATACTAAAAATCGGTAAAGATAGGTACTGGTATGTAAATATGGCCGGTGACTATGTAGAAGCATTTGCAAAGCTGCTACCATTTGAAGGAGGCTATGGTTTCCATCCAAGAGCTATAGAGGCCCTAGCAAGAGAGATTACTATACCGCAGACCAAGAAGGAACCATATGATATCCAGGCCGTTTGTGATAACCACACTAAAAAGGCCGAGGAGCTTAAGAGTGTATTTGACTCACTTGTTAAGAGAAAGCAGATAGTAGACGCAGAGGGGTTCCTTGAGATTTTTAAGGAAATAACACTACTTCCAAAGATTGACGATGTAACTCTGCCATGGGTTATATCCGATAAGGGTAAGATAAGAACAAGATTAGAACATATAGAGCTTATGGCACAGGCATGCGACAGGTTACTCGCAAGTGATGCTGAGTATTTCACCTCAAATACAGAGGTTAGTGCTAGTAAGGGATCGTTTGAAAGACTATTTAAGGTATTAAGTGATCTTCCAGAACAAGAA
>CAZHTU010000150.1:482-1386 GCA_964535815.1 Candidatus Undinarchaeota archaeon | reverse complement strand
ATGCTCCTAATAGCATCAAGTCTTCATGATTATGGATATCTAGCTAAGGGAATCCATTATGAAAACGGAGAGGTTTTGGTAAGGGATCTACTTACAAAGCTTGGATACGATGAGTTTGGTATTGAGGTCATAGGAGCCCTCATTAGGCATCATGGTGATTTTTGGAGAATAGTAGTCAAGCACGATATGCAGTGGGATGAGCTTTATGATTCCATTAACAAACTGGCAGATGATTTAGAGAGAAAAGGTTTATTAAAATACGATAAAGAAGATTTTAAGAAATATTTCCAGAATATGTTGGCCGGAATAACTATAGCGGATGTATATTCATCGGGTGACAGGACAGATTTTCTAACTGATGGGTTAATAGATACGGTGTTATAAAAAATGCGTAATAAACATTCTTACAGATTGGGTTTCTTGATAAGGCTAATAGCGATATTGGTCCTTGAGTGCTTTATTGTCTCATCGCTTGCACCCGGTGATTTAATCAGAAACCTTGTTGGCCCTTATGATGTAGCTCTTGCTGATGTAAGGGTAAATTCCGATTATTTAAGCCCGCCACTGGCTATAGGTAGACAGGGTAGACAAAGAGGTGTTGTAAGTGAGGCTGAAAAGCTAAAAAGCTCTAAGCTTGTGTTACAAATAGCAGCTGAGTTTGGCTTAGATGTAAAAGATGTTAGGCTGGAAGTTGCAGGTGGAAATGTTGAGGATGAGTCTATTCCTGTTATCATAACACCCGATGGAGAGTTTGCAATAAAGCGATTAAAGGTTGAGGGGATTGAGGACGCACGATTTGTAATGGATTATGTAAGGTATCTTCAAGGTGAAGGAATACCTATTCCTACTATATACAAAGCAGAAACAACCGGTGAGGCAGCAGATGATTACTTTAGTGTATTTG
>CAZHTU010000150.1:0-472 GCA_964535815.1 Candidatus Undinarchaeota archaeon | reverse complement strand
AGAGAGGTATTATTCAGTTGAGCGCTGGGTAAAAGGTAAGGCAATATCACGAAAGGATGCTAAGTCTGCTACCTTAAAGGCTGTTGGCAGTATGCTGGGAAAAATTCATTCTCTATCAAAAGGGTATGTTAGCCAATATGAGCGACACCAAGAGCACTATTCTTTTGAAGCTGCAATAGCCGCAATCAATGATCCCAAGTGGCGTAAGAAGCTTGAGAGTACAGATTTTACACAAGAAGAGCTTGCCCTAGCAGATATTACACTTTCCAAGGTAAGTAATTACTGGACAGATGAAAGACTCACTCAGCTTGAGAAATATTTCCATGTAATGCCAAGTGATATGAACTTTGGAAATATTGTCTTTGATGAAACAGGCGAAGAGATTATAGCGATATTTGACTGGGACAATGTCCGTATAGGATACAGGTTTGAGGATTTCTTTGCAACGCTTATTCAGACAGGTCGTAGAGGT
>CAZHTU010000149.1:0-2132 GCA_964535815.1 Candidatus Undinarchaeota archaeon | reverse complement strand
CCTCAATAACTCCACCTGCATTAAATCTAATTCGCATCTTCGCACCAGAGCGAATCTTTTCTTTGATATCATCGCGAAGGTCAGCAAGCCCTTTATTGGCTGAAATGCCAATTATACAATCTCCAGTAGGTGTGACAAAATTTTCTGTGGTTATCTCTATTGTTGTATCATGTGTGCTCTTGATATTTTTATGTCCAAGGACCTTGACAATCTGATACATGTAAAAACAAAATCAAAGGTTGCTATTATTAATTGCGGTCTCTGTGAGTTTGTCTACCTTGTCTGCAAATTCAGAAAAATCGACATTGGCACGTTCTAGTTTGTTGTTCTTGACAATTCCAATAGTTTTGTCAACCGCGTTCTGGAGTTCACTGGAATTATTTACTTCCCCTATTTTCTTGTGCTTCTTAATAGCAGAAGCCAGACAAATGTCCAAGCATTCAGCCATTAAATTCTCCTTAATTTTTTCGGGTTTGTATTTGCGAGCGGCAAGCCGTCCTGCAAGCACTTCAGGGTGACACCTTATTACAATAACAATATCTGCTGAAAATAGCTCAGCATAGTTGGAGACAATTATTCCATCTTTTGGCAAGAATTTCTTAAGCTTTAC
Organism: Candidatus Undinarchaeota archaeon; assembly: GCA_964535815.1. Taxonomy (GTDB): domain Archaea; phylum Undinarchaeota; class CAZHTU01; order CAZHTU01; family CAZHTU01; genus CAZHTU01. The sequence goes on along the minus strand of CAZHTU010000149.1, from coordinate 1,522 downwards.
AATGTCAACAACCAGTGTATCGCGCTTTTCGTCCTTGCGTGTCAATCCATGTTCTTTTGCAAGCGTGCCTAAATCTGTGACTTGAAATTGGAGTGCCTCTCCGAGTGCGCGTGCAATAGTATGCTTGCCGGTTCCAGGTGTTCCTGAGATTGCGATACGCATTTTATTCTGTATCCAATCCCATTGAGAATTCAAGAGATGGGGCGGAGGTAGTAAGTATGTCCACAAGGACGACATCGACAAGCTTGGCATAACTTTGAATATTGTTATAGTTCAAGTGTCCAGCAGCTTCAAGCACAACATTCTTCCTGAGCTTTTTCTCTTTCAATAGTTCAACTGTTCTCTGCACTTGAGATACTTTGAAATCCTGTAATAGTATCATATCAGCCCCATGCTCTGCAGCTAGCAGAGCTTCCTCCTTAGTTTTCACTTCTATCTCAATCTTGTGCACCCAGTCCTCATGCTTTGCAAGATTGATAGCACGCTGCACACCAAAGAATGCTAAATGATTATCTTTAATGAGCATACAATCGTCTAATGCAACGCGGTGATTGTAGCCTGTTCCTACATGCACTGATTTCTTGTCAAAGTACCTCATCCCAGGGCAAGTTTTTCGCGTGCCGACGACCTTGATATTCTTGTTAACTTTTTTTGCACGCTCGTATATTTTCCTCGAAAGAGTAGCAATACCGCTCATTCTTGAAAGCAGATTAAGTGCAACGCGTTCGCCTGCGAGAACTTCCCGTGCGGGCCCCATAACTCTCATGACTGATTCATTTCGGTTTATTTTCACACCATCTTCAACAAAAGTCTCAGTCTCGCACCCGAGTTCTTCAAACAGGAGTTTAACTTCCTTAAGTCCAGCTACCAGGCCCTGGTCTTTCGAGACTATCGTGCCTGTTGCAAGTACCTCAGGCACTATCTGGCTCGTAATATCGCCGTGTCCTAAATCTTCTTCTAAAAATTCCCTAAGCTTTTGTTGCACTAAGAACTTCAATTATTGCCCCCATTGATTCTATGGAATTCTAGCTTTTAAGAAATCCGTGCCTACACTAATTGCTCAATTTTCTTTTGATTCATGGTGCGCTCACAGTATCTGCACCTAATTTTAATAGGGTCTTCACTCTCTACCATGAACGAACTTTTGACTGGTTCGCGCAGATTGGTAATACACTTCGGGTTGGCGCATGCCACTACTCCTTCAACTACTTCAGGCAGGAATATCTCCTTCTTTTTAGCTACTTTTGAGTCTCGAATGATATTCACAGTTGCATGCGGTGCGAGCAGTGCGAGCTTTCCAAGCTCTTCACCCGTCAGTTCCCTATCTGCGACCTTGACAACGTCTTTTGAACTCCTTTTCTTGCTCTTGACATTCATAGCTATGCTTACAACAGACGACTGATTGTTCTTGATTCCAAGAAGTTTTACAATATCAAGTGCCCGCCCATGCGGAATGTGGTCGATTACTGTTCCTTTCTCAATCTTGCTCACTAATAAATCCTTCATTTGATTGCTCCAGTTA
>CAZHTU010000148.1:0-2143 GCA_964535815.1 Candidatus Undinarchaeota archaeon | reverse complement strand
AAAGGCATTCAAGAGAAAGAGGTCGATGTTATTACACTAGACATGGGCTCGCCTGAGAAGGCAATAAAGCATGCGCACAAGGCTCTGAAGCCAGGCGGATTTGTGGTAGTCTATTCACCTGTTGTTGAGCAGATATTAAAGGTCCAAAATGCAATGAAAGGATTCAGCGAGGTCAAGACAATCGAATGCATCAAGCGCGATTGGGAAGTTGGAAACAACAAGACTCGTCCAAGAACGCGGATGATTGGCCACACTGCTTTCCTAACCTTTGGAAGAAAGATTTAATAAAGGTCAGTAATTTTGTGGTCTTTCTTTACAGTCTTTTTTGAGGATTTGTAATTTAGAGTTCTCAAGACCGATTCCATATTTCTCCGGCTCGTGATTACACCCTTTAGTGGGTCTTTTGGATACCAGCCTTCGAAAGCGCACCCGTCAGTGTACTTGATTGAGGCCAATGCTTCAAACACTTCCTCTAAATTGACTATTCCTTTGCCAAAGGGTAAATGGTCGTCCGAACCCAAAGCATCACTGATGTGAGTATTGTATATTTTGTCCGAGAAAGTGCGAACGAACTTGCCTGGACTCAACTCCATGAGCTGGACATGGGAGAAATCAATTGTGACACCTAAGGTTGGTGAATCCACGGCAGCTAAAACACCTTGGATTTCTCTAGGGGTTTGGCACATCTTTGTACCTGAACCCTCCATATTCTCCAGGCCGAGTTTAAGGCCTAAATCATCGGCTTTCGAACATATTGTCTTAAGACTACTGACCATTACAGGTAAGGCATCGGCGCGCTGTGCTTTGCGGCCTGAAAGCTTTCCAGGATGGATTGTAACAACTTTTGCTCCAATTTTGACTGCCTTCTCTAGAGAGTTGAGAACGCATTGAACACTTGCTTCCCGTATTGGGGTTAAGAAAGACGCTATATTGATATCGCGATAGGTCGCGTGGAGTGTTACTTTCAAATCGGTCGTGCTAAGGCTGTCAACCACGCCTTGGATGTTGTTCTCGAGGTCCCACACATGGTCTTGAGGTTCGTCTACTAGCTCAGCTCCCTCGAAGTACTGCTCAGCTACCCTCAGAAACGTGTTCGTAGAAAAGGTCCATAGGGTTTGGTGGGAAAGGGACAAAAACATGCTAAAAGATATATATCAATTCTACTATGTATAGATTCTGATGTTCTATGTTTGAAGGAAGAGATATAATTTCTATACGCGATTTCTCGAAAACCGACATTGCTCACGTGCTTGATGTTGCTGAACGGCTTGAAAAGAAGCCGGAAAGACTAATGGAAGGCAAGATTCTCGCTGCTCTGTTTTACGAGCCATCCACGAGGACCAGGTTGAGCTTTGAATCGGCAATGAATAGGCTTGGCGGCCGTGTTATCGGATTCGCCGATGCAGGCACCTCAAGTGTCAAGAAAGGTGAGACTTTGGCAGATACAATCCGCACAGTTGAAGGGTATTCTGATGTGATAGTCATGCGCAACCCGAATGATGGGGCTGCAAGGCTTGCCGCAGACTATGCTTCGATTCCTGTGATTAATGCAGGTGATGGGTCAAACCAGCATCCGACCCAAACCCTGCTCGACTTGTACACTATCAGGAAAAAGTTTGGAAAGCTGGACAAGCTCAAGGTCGCGATGATAGGAGACCTCAAGTATGGGCGGACTGTGCACAGTCTGAGTTATGCTTTAGCAAATTATGATATAGACCTTCATTATGTTGCGCCGGACGCACTAAAGATGCCTGCGAGCTTCACAGACCGTGTCAAAGAGAGTATTCCAGTCCACGAACATGAGAAGATTGAGGAGGTTTTAGATTGTGATGTACTCTACATGACCCGTATTCAGAGGGAAAGGTTCCCTGACCCTCAAGAGTATGAGGCAGTAAAGGGCGTTTACCGGCTGAATAAAGAGATGTTAGAATCTGCGAATGAGAAACTTATAGTGATGCATCCTTTACCGCGGGTTGTTGAGATTGACCCTGATGTTGATGATACAAAACATGCAATGTACTTCAAACAATCAGCTAATGGAGTTCCTGTGAGAATGGCTCTATTATCACTTGTAACTGGAGCAATCAAATGAAGGATTTATTAGTGAGCAAGATTGAGAAAGGAACTGTGATAGACCACATTC
>CAZHTU010000147.1:0-2171 GCA_964535815.1 Candidatus Undinarchaeota archaeon | reverse complement strand
CGGGCAAATAGTATCCTCCATTACTTAAATACTCAGATAACTTATTGCTGTCTAGCTTACTGGAAGATTGTATTCTTAATTGATCTTGATGTACTTCGACATCGCCCATGTCATTCTTATACGAAGTTATCGTAATGCCGTGATAAGATTCTGATCCATTTATTATCAAAGCCAGAACATCTCCGGCAGAAGCTTTGATTCCTTCCATTCTAAATTTTCCATCTTTACCAGTATTACTTGAGGCCACTACAGCATCTCCATTTATACTTAATGCCACTTCTACGCTCCCTTCAAGCGGTTTCTTGCCACGGCTTAATACACGACCACTTATTACACCCCCATCCAAAACCTCTTCCCTCTTATCCTCCTCTGTTGGCTTAAGTTCATAGGGTGGTTTGGGGAGTCCAGATATAAAGGGCTTTTTATCTTCTCTTTGTTCCCAAATTTCGTTCCAATTCCAGTTTTTAAATGTTTCTTTTTTTATTAAGTCTTCTGAGCTTAGTCCAACTCCTTTTCCTTTATCGGTTTGATTGCTTATATCTTTGTCATAATACGATGTTTCTAACACTGAACTACCGTCTTTATATGCAACCAATCCTCCTCCAAAATTATCGTCACATTCTACCTCCTTATCGCAATCAATTCTGCTATACGAAACTGACTGAGATAGTTCAGATTTATTGTCTATAAGGCCCCACATACCACCCACCTTTGATTTCCCCGAAATAGTGGATTCTGTAAATAAAGTCCTCATCAGTGTTTTCGAGCTTTGCCCACCAATACCTCCAATGTTGTACTCACCAGTTGTCTGATTATTTACAGATGCGCTTTTTTCTAATCTCCCCTCCTCTAGATAGCCTACTAATCCACCAACGCTTTCCTCCCCCGAAATATTATTGTTATAAGAAGATAGCATCGCCATACTCACTTTCTGGTTTCCTAAACCAGTACTGCCTATTAAACCTCCTACACCCCACTTTCCAAGAACATTACTTTTATCAATATGTACTCTTTCGATAGATCCACCCTGCATAACCCCTGCAATAACTCCCACGGAATGATTGCCTTCAACCCTTGCATTAACAACTTTTAAATTTTGAATAGACGCATCTTGGACCCATCCAAATATCCCTACCCCATCCCTGGTAGGCCAATTTAAACTTAAATTTTTGATTTCTTTTCCTTTACCATCAAGTGAACCGGTAAAAGGTTCAAATCTGTTTCCAATGGGTTTAAATCCATTTTCATCTGTGCAAGATCCTGAATCCTCCCATGTTCCCCTACACCATCTCATACAATCTCTTGGGCCAAATGCACATCCATCAAATATTTCATCCTTGCACACAGACTCATCTATCCATTCACAATCCTGATTTCCCTCAAGACACATACTTTTATTGTTCAAGCCACCACACTCGTTATTTCTCCACTCAGTAGAGGCAATGCAATCTATATCTTCTTCAATCACATAGTGTGCACTCAGATCTTCGTTAATCGATTGCAAATCGCCGCAACTTATAATTTTGTACGGATTCTCTTTTGATCCTGTACCTAGTAATGCAGCGTTTATTTCCGAATACGATACTGTACCTACAATGCATATAGTTATTGTGGCTGCCAGCACGCCAAACATCGCTTTTCTCTTATACACCGCATTCTGGGTAATTGGATTTATATTTCCTCTTATTAATCAACATCACAAATAACAAACAAGCTGCTGAGCAAAACGCGATCGTGGTAGCTGTTCTACCTTTGCTACTGCCAAGCAGTGATCCAACAGTATTTATTGTATTTTGTGATAACTTTTCCTCTTCACATGAGAAGCCTTGTTCAGATTTTTCCTGTTTACTTAATATCTCTACACACGCCGAGGAAACATCAGGTAATACCAGAACATCTTCTACTAATCTTCCATTAAGAGATACTTTAAACGAACTTGGTTCCATTCCATGTATTACATTCCCTTCACTGTCTGCCACAATAATTTTTAGAAGCACAGCTTTATCGAAATCTTGAATATATTTACCTTTATCAGTTATTACAGAAACTAATGGCTTCTCTGCCCCAACGAAATCCTTACTTTGGTCACTTATAAGGTTTTTATCAAGCTTATGAGTGGGTATACCTTCACTGGTAAGAGTTAACTTTTTAGATACCGTGAATCGTGTCTC
>CAZHTU010000146.1:0-2215 GCA_964535815.1 Candidatus Undinarchaeota archaeon | reverse complement strand
GTGGAAAGCGGACTTAAAGGTATTGCTAGTCCTGGCCGCGCTTGAGGACTTTCTTCTTGGCTTTTGGCTTGCTCTTTTTGCTGAGTTCTGTGGAGCGCTTGATTGCCTTTTTCTTTTTTGTCCTGCCGTATCTTACCCACCAGTATATGAGATAGATTGTTCCAATCTGCCAGCTTGGTGGATAAATAGCCAAAAAACCAACAAAGAGTCCTTGTCTTTTTGTCAGATTGAAGGTTTTGTAAGGTACATAGACCATCAACACGAAGACACCTAGGTTGGTTATGAAAAAGACTAGAGTAGATAATGCACCTCCTAGTAACTGTCCCAAAACACCAAGTATTGAAGAGATTACTACAAAGCCAAAGAGAGTAACAAAGAGATATCTAAAATAGCGTCCAATCCCTATCTTGATGTCATCATTCTGTTTCCTACGTGCCTTGATAAAGAGAGAAATACCACTCATCCCAACTAACATCATAAAGTAAAGACTCAAAAGCAGGCCTGCACCCTCTGCAGCAGTGAAGCTCACTGCAGAAAGCAGTACTGTGAGTATCAGCATTGCTACGAAAGTTAAGCCAACGGTAGTCCAAGAGACCTCAGTTTTTTCTAGGTATTCTTTTGCATCAGTGAAGTTTTTCCAGGGTTCGAGTAGTTTTTTCATCCTTTGCCTCCTTCTTTAGTATAATCTTCGACGATCCTTTTGTTTGTTTTGGTATCATCAAAAACTAGTTTTAGACCTAATTGTTTAGCGACTGTTCTAAAGCTCTCGATATTGCGTTCTTTTTCTATCGGAAGGTAGATGTAAAAGCCACCATCGTCCAACGCCTCTACTTCTGCCGGAAGCGTGCTCTTGAATGCTTCTTTTCCTATCTGTTTGACTCTTTCTGGACCAAAGAACATGTGTCGGTGTATTGTAGTCTCGATTTCTTTTGGTTCATATCCATAAAAACCAACTTCGAGAGAGTGACCTATCACTCCATAGATTGGATGGAGAAGTGTGTACACTTGTTTAGCACACTGCAAAAAGCGCTCTCTTTTCTGTTCGTTTAGAAGATAATCTTTATCAAGGATTGAAATAGAAAAAACAAGAAGCGGTTCGGGTATACGCGAGAAATCAGCGAAATCGTTGCTGAAGAATTCAGCAGAGAGCTCAAACGAGGCAGGGTCCTTAGGATTGAGTGAAAATGAAGCACCGCCACCATTACCAAAATTGAGTAACCCCTCAACGTTCTGCTCAAAGCCCTGTTCAGTCTTCTTCAGATTGTTTATCTCATAGAATAAGTTCACTAATTGAGAGACAATATCTCTTGTCACTTTCTTCTTCTCTACAATGAAATTGAACTCGTAGAATTCACTCATATCGCATCACGGGCCTATCTCCATATCCCAAATAACACGTATGCTTTTAGTCTCTGCATACTTAAGATAATCGATGTGCGGTTTCATGACGCTATAAACCTGTGCCTGGTCAGCATACCCGTTTTTAACTGCTGCTTCCATCTTGATTAGTTGTGCCTTAAGCCGCGTGGACAGCGTTGGCGTTTTGCCTGCCTTCACTTCTTCTATTATGCGTATAGCGCCGTCTATGTAACTGATATCTGGTTGTACTACTTTAGTCTCTGGACCACTGCCTACATCTACCTTCACCTTTCGGCCCGGCGGCTCAATCCGTATATTCTTGGAACCACCAGCACGTAATCGCTTAGCTCTTTCAAGTTGTTGTATGAAACCCTGCGCACTATCTGACTGAAGATCATTTAATTGGGCCCTCATATTGTTCACCGCATGATGGGCACCTGGAATATTCGCAGTATCTGATATTAGTTGGATTACCTGCGGATTTTTGACCTGATATACCTTTACGATTTCCGCTAGATTATTAAATGTCTGGCTGTTCAGTGGGAAATTACCTTTCTTTACTATTGACTTAACGGTCTGTGCAACTACCGTGCCATAGTTAGCAGTCACCTCGCGGAGCAATATCTGGGTAGTCACGGTCCGATAGGTATACTTTATCGCTCGTGAACCAAGATAAACTCCTACAAGCTGTCCTGACCCTTCTACTGGGTGCTCCACAAGGTTATTTGCAAAACCAACGAGTCCACCTACAACAAAGTCATTGGTTGCATATGCCCCGCCCGCGATATATCTCCAGCTGAAGAAATTCTGAGTATATACTATATCGCGCAGAAGTATTCCGCCAGCTTCCACACCC
>CAZHTU010000145.1:0-2221 GCA_964535815.1 Candidatus Undinarchaeota archaeon | reverse complement strand
GTTGTTGGGGCAGGACATCGAAAATATATTCAAACATGCTCTCGCCTTCCCTGAGTAGGTAGTAAGTAAGAACCATCATCACAAAGACCTTGATGAGAATCGTAGGAACACTTACAAAGACGCCTCCAATCCAGTTCTGTAAGAGGCTAAAGAAACTGACTTGTATCACTTCTTCCGGAACATAGGCCGCGAATGTCGAAAGAGTTTGAGTAACTATATCGCTCTCAACAAAGACTGCGAATGCATTAAGATTCGCGTACAGTAACTGAATAACCATCATCACAGGAAGGATGATGAGGAAGAGTATGCCTAAAGTAGGGACAAGTGCAGCAAAGAATGACCCAATAAAGCGTTCTAATCGCACCTCAAGCGGTTTGAATATAAATGCAAAGATAGCTGCAAAAACAATCACATCCCAGATTGGGTAGAGCATTATTAGTGCAACAATACTGAGTCCTAGTACTGTAACAGTTGACAGCGCGCGCATACCTGCGCGGAAGAAGTCGTCCTCTATTTTCTTTGCCATAGTTTTCTTATCCTCCTTGAGCTTAAATATTTTCTTACTTGTTGAACATGTATGCAAACTTCTTATGCATCACTTCGTATACTGCGGAAGGGGACATAACCCCATCTTCAGTGATTATCAGGTCAATGTATTCTGCAGGGGTTATGTCGAAAGCAGGGTTTCGAATCTGCACATCTTCAAGACTATTAGGGTCAGCAATCTCGTATACTGGCCTCTCTTCTATTGGCTCCATCACACCCATAACTGTTTCAGGGTCGAATTTGTATCCTTCGGTCGCGACCATGAATGGTTTTTTCAATTCGTTCGCACAAACCGCGAGCATGCTCGTGCCTATCTTATTCACTGCATCTCCGTTTGCACAAATTGCGTCCGAACCCACCAAGACCATGTCTGCTTTTTTAAGGAATGTTCTCATAGCTGAATCCACAATTAATGTCACGGGAATCCCATACTGGCTCAATTCCTTGGCAGATTTGTGGCCCTGGAACATCGGCCTTGTTTCTGTGCAGACTACTTCAAACTTCTTGCCTTGGTCCAATGCTTCCTTGAGTATTGCCATTACTGTGGATGAATGGCAATGAATCATGACTATTGATTTGTTTGGTATTCTCTTTGCTCCAATCTCTGCAATCTTTCTCAATGCTTCGTCAGCATAGTCGAGAAACCTATCTGCTTCCGTCTGGGCGGTTTCTTTCTGGATGTTCAAAGGTTGGTCAGCGGCCTGTTTGAGTGTGTAAATTATATATCTAATCCCATTTCGCATCATGGGTTCTGTTGGTCTGGAAGCCATCAGGGCCTTGCAATTATCAACAAAATCTGTGAAGAATTCCTTCTCATTCCCGTCGTAGTTCTCAGCGTATTCCTTGAGAGAGCTTATCGCTTCCTTGGCCACGTTTCTGGCACCCTGTATCTTTAGACTTCGTATTTCCTCAACTTTCTGTACTATTTTCTCGTCAGTCATTCTACTTTGTATCGGGTTATCGCGGCGATTCCACCGAGCGATTCCAATTGCTTTCCGGATTCGTGGTCGACGGAGATTATGAGCACTTTTCCATCAGATGACTCTACCTGCTTCAGCAAGTCGTCCAATTTCTCCTCCCGTATTAAAACATCGGTGATTAATAAGCTTTTTATCGCGCCTGCAGCTAGGCTTTTAATCTTCGCAAGGCCGTATGTGGCATTGCCGTCCTTCCCTATCTCTGCGAGCAATTGTTCGACCAATTCCGCTTCCTCTGCGAGCTTACTCTCTGCAACTAGTCTGTGTAGCACGCCCCTCTTGAGGACTTCGGCTATCGCATTCTCTCCGCCTGAACCCGTGTGCTCAATCAAGCACTTCTCAGCTATGGGCTTGCCCTGAATGTACTTCCAGAAGTCGTCTTTGTAGAACCCGGCCCCGCAAATAATGCACCTTTCAAACTTGTACCTGTCCAATGCTTTCAGGACGTCGGTGTAGAATTTAGTTTCAGCATTTTCTATATCCTTGTTCTCTGCATCCTTTCCAGGGATAACTTCATTGAGATTGGCGTACTCGATGCCGTAGTCTTTCACTAATCCAAATATCGCTTCACCTTTGTCGATTGAAAGAATGATAATCTTCGGTCTTTTTCTCTCTGCTTCTTTCAAAAGCTTTAATTGATATTGGCGCCAGTCCTTTTCTATTATAATAGTGTCACCTAATTCCAGATTGATGGTGTG
>CAZHTU010000144.1:0-2228 GCA_964535815.1 Candidatus Undinarchaeota archaeon | reverse complement strand
ACTCTTTAAATATATGAACCACCTGGCTTTCAATAGTCACGTCTAAGGAGCTTGTCGGTTCATCAGCGATTAATAGAGTTGGCTTCAAAGCTATGGCTACAGCAATAGCTACACGTTGTAATTGCCCGCCGCTTAGCTGATGCGGATAGCTTTTTAGGATCCTCTCCGGCTCTCTGACTCTGACCTTTTCCAAACAATCAAAAATAATTTTATTTATCTGACTCTTGCTCTTTATATTTACCCCGTTAGAAGAAAATTCTCTAACGGGGTTTAATTTGCTTTGAAGGATTTCCTGGAATTGATACCTTATACTTAAAACCGGATTAAAAGTACTAGCCGGTTCTTGAAAAATTAACCCGATTTGGTTGCCTCGCAAATCTTGAGATTCTTTCTCGCTGGCCCCAAAGATATTCTTATCGTTGTAGATTATCTGACCCTTAGTTTTGGCATCCAGGGGAAGGAGATTCAAAGCTGAAAGGGCAAAGGTACTTTTTCCGCTGCCGGACTCACCGACTATACCTAGGATTTCGCCTTGTTTAACTTCCCAGTTAACTTTGGCCAGGGCATCGACGTATTTAGTTCGGCCCCAATAAGATACGCTTAAATCTTTTACCTTTAAAATCATTTTTGGTTAGTATTTAGTATATAGTATATTGTATATAGTGTATGGTATATAGTTATTTCAACTTGCGTATTAAAACAGTAATCATTTTTGATAGATAATCCAGTTTTATACAAACCTCTTGGGTCTCCTTTTCGCTTATATACTTAAGCTCCTGTGCAATTATAAACTGAGTCTCTAGTTCTGCGGATGATCCTAGCGCCACATGCAAGAATTGTATGTATTCTTTATTATGGTATCTTTTAAAGCCTTCAGCTATATTTGAAGGCAAAGATACCGCCGATCTTCTCATTTGACTTGTTAAACCATATAATTCCTTATTAGGAAATTTCTCTGTTAAGCTATAGGTATCCTTAACAATTTCCATTGCCTTTTGCCAGATTCTTAAATCCTTAAAATTTGTTATTTTATCCATACTACATACTACATACTATATACTACATACTATCTTCACAATATTTTCCTCTTCGGATCTAAGATATCCCTTAGGGTATCTCCGAGCATATTAAAACAAATAACCGTGACTACGATAAATAACCCGGGAATTAAAATCCAGGGAAAGAGACGAATATTTACTATACCCATAGCTGAACTTAATAAGTTTCCCCAGCTTGCTTCCGGCTCTTGAATGCCTAAACCAATAAGGCTTAGTCCGGCCTCACCTAAGATATAAGCCGGGATACGTAAAACTATAGCTACTAAAGCATAAGAGAGAGTGTGGGGAAGAATATGACGAATGATTATTTTAAAATGGCTAAGGCCCATTGCTTTAGCGGCATAAACATATTCATTCTCACGCAAAGATATAGCCATGCCGCGGATAATCCGGGCAGTAGCAGCCCAGCCGATAAATGAAAGGATGACTATGATCAAAAGATAAACTTGAGTTGAACTTAAGTTAGGCGGAAATGATGCCCGCAGAGCCAGCATAAGATAAAAAGAAGGAATCATCATCACCATCTCACAGAGACGCATGGTGATGTTATCTATTTTTCCTCCAAAATATCCTGATAAGCCTCCGATGATCAAACCAATGACTAAAGATATCGAGGCACCAATCAAACCTATTGAGAGTGAAATTCTCCCGCCATAGAGAATCCGGGTAAAAATGTCTCTTCCCTTTAAATCTGCTCCCAGAAGATATATTTTACCTTCCTCGACCCCGAATAAATGCCGGTCGGTCTCCCAGAGCCCTAAAAATTTATATTTAAAACCTTTGGTAAAAAATTTAATCGGGTAGATCTTGCTCCTATCTTCCTGGTAAATTCTCTGGTAATACTTACTGACCTCATAGGTCTGTCCGTAAATAAACGGGCCGAATTGTCTTTGTTTAAGGTTTAGAAGATGTATTTTTGTCGGCGGAGCATAAGAGTATAAAACATCATCACCGTCATAAGGATAAGGAGAAAAGAAAGGGGCAAAAGCTACTGCAAAATAAAGCAATCCTAAGACCAGCAGAGCTATCCGGCCTATTTTTTTCTTTATTATTTCCTTTAAAATCCTCATAAATTAACTCTTCTCATACCTTATTCTCGGGTCAAGATAAGCTAGGAGAATGTCAGCGACTAAATTACCTAAAATAAGCAGAGCTCCTCCGGCTAAAACC
>CAZHTU010000143.1:0-2231 GCA_964535815.1 Candidatus Undinarchaeota archaeon | reverse complement strand
CATGTACGCCATTATTCAAGAAACCGCCATAGTAAACAGTCTTTATTTCTAGGATATTGCCAAACACACCTTTACTTATCATACTGGCAACTTTTAGCAACCCACGATTAAACCTATATTTGTGATTAACAATTAACTTGCTACCGGTCTTAGCTAAGATTTTATCAATAGCAATTAATTCTTTCTTATTCAAACATAAAGGTTTCTCCACAAGAAGAATCCTCGGGCTATTTTTATGCTCCAAAATAAATTTAGCCAAAGGAGAATGTGTCGCAGCGGGAGTACAAAGAGAAATTACATCAACCTTATTCTCTGCTAAAAGATCCTTAGCCCTCTTATATTTATTCTTAACCTTCCATCTCTGAGAGAATTTCCTTAAACTAGTGGCGTTTGTATCACAGGCAGCAACCAAGTCAATGCCTTTGGTCTTTGAATAAGCCTGAGCATGGCTATCAATCTTATTGCCTTTTTTAGGCCTATCTAAGAGACCTGCTACTTTACCAGTGCCTATTATTGCCGCTTTATACCGCATCTTTTATGTATTTTTTCCATCTCCGATGAACATCTTTATTTATCTGCCTTATCTGCGGATTCTGATCAGAGAATTTAATGATGTCGTGGATAGTAAATAAAGGGTTCTCAGGGTAAAGGGCCTCAATGATTTTTTCTATAACTATGAAATCCTCCTCTGTGTCCAGTTCAATAATATCCATATCGGGATAATGCAGTTCTGGAGGGGCCTCAATATTGTAAAGGCGGTAAATTTCAGGATGCAGCCGCATATACAAGGTGCCGTGTTCTCTTATCTCTGCTGAAGAAGCCCGTCGGGCAGAATCCTCTAAGGCCTTTACTGAATAAACCTCACCTCCGACCCCAGGAGGAAAGGTTATTTTTAAATTAGTACTCACAAAATCGTATTTATCTGTATTATCCAAATAGATTTTAATCATTCTATCGATAATCTCCGGCTCAAGAAAAGGACAATCGCCATATATCTCTACGCCTACATCGGCAGCAACAGATTTTGCTGCACCGAGAATTCTATCTAAAACATCATCTTCACTCCCTCGAAAATAACCTACCTCCATTTCCCTGCAGTAGTCCTCAATAGCATCATCCTTAGCATTCAAAGAGGTAGCAACCACGATCTTATCAATCGAACGGCATCTCTTTAACCTTTCCAGTAAATATCCCAGAACCGGTTTCCCCATAATTGGCATCATCACCTTACCGGGAAGCCTAGTGGACGCCATCCTGGCCTCAACAACAGCAACAATTTTCATTCTTTCTGCTTTCATTACTTAAAGCTAAACCTAAAATCTTTTCTGAGGCATCTTCCCTGGCAAAGGGAAACCTTCTAATCTGTCTAGGAGAGCAACGAGATTCAGAAGAAAGTCTCTCCTTAATCCAGGCTTGAAGCTCTTCTTTTTTATAAATATCTTTTACCAGCTTCAATCTAACAGCAGTACACATCTGTTCTTTACTGAGGTTCGGCTGATAGGAGACAGCCTTGGAACCTAAAACAGCTGCTTCCAGTAAAGCCATTGAACGCATGCCAATAACTAAATCACTATGCCACAAAAGGGACAAAATCTCTGCCTCCTTAATACTAAACCAATTAATAAGTCCATCGCCTAAAGGGATAAGTTTATTATTGGTAGTAGGATGCAATTTCTCGACTACCGTACATGGTAAATTAATACTCTTTAAGCTATTAAATATATGTTCTCTCACTATATACTCTGTAAAGCCTACAAAGTCTCCAAATAAACCCTTCTGACCAGCCTGCTCACCGTAGCTAAGAGAAAAAGGTTCAGATAAAAAGGTAATAATCGGCCTAACCTTGTGGGTAATAAAATCGGGAATTGGCGGTGGGTTCGCCGAAGAATTTTCAGCTAAATCGGTCAAAGCTGAAAGATAAGAACTACCAGTTATAACCAGATATTCATTGGGAATTCCCTCGGCTATAGCCTCTTTAAGTGCCCTCTGATCCTGACAGCAAATAATATCCGGTAAATAAATAAGTTGCCCATTTTCATTTTCAAACCTCTTGCGATAGTAGAACCACTCATCTAGAATTGCTATACTTTTTATTTTAAGCTGACCAGCCGCGGCAACCAAAAATCTATCGGCCCTTAAATGCCGCGAAGTTCCGCAAATCACAGCAGCAGGCATCTTTAAGTTCAGGTATTTGACCGCATCTTCCAAACTTGAAATCTTAGGCTGCTCTA
>CAZHTU010000142.1:0-2260 GCA_964535815.1 Candidatus Undinarchaeota archaeon | reverse complement strand
GCCTATGGATTTTCAATGGCAGTTTTGTCTCGAGAAAAGGGGCTTGTAGATAATATGGCATCAGTTCTTGAAAAAGAGCGCCTTGCGGATGGAGGATTCGCAAGATATCAGAGACTTCCATTAAGTTATTATTATCGCTCATTTGTGCCTCACATAATTGGAACATATTGCAGTGGCGAATATTCACTAAAGGATAGGCTTCATAAAGTAAAAGAACTAGTCGGAAAGATAGGTAACACAAGAGACAGACAGTCTCATCTGTTCACAACCGCAAAGATATTCGAAGGATCAACACGGGCTCTAAGGACGGTATTGAAAAAATGAAGAAAGACTCGCTTAAGCTAAAGATTGTACGGGCGCTTGTAGCATTGCTTCCCTTATTTATTGTTCGTTTTTTGGTGGACTTTTTGCGCTATACGCCATTCATGCCGCTGATTCGGTTCAAGACAGAATTGTACCGCAGGTTAGTAGGAAAAATGGGACACAACTGCACAATCAAAGGCCAGTTACAAAAACCTGAGAATATCTATCTCGGAGATAATGTGCGACTCGGTGAGCGCAGTGTCCTCTCAACACACGAAGCAAAAATAAGAGTTGGAGACTATACCATCATGGGCACGGACGTTACAGTAGTTTCTCAAACACATGTATACGACCGGACAGATGTACCAATAATTAAACAAGGTGTGCGTTGTGAGGATATAACTATAGGTAAGGACTGCTGGATAGGAAACGGCTGCGCAATCTTATGTGGAGTAACGATTGGAGATGGCACAGTAGTCGGCGCAGGAGCAGTAGTAACAAAAGACCTCAAACCATATTCAGTATATGGAGGAATTCCTGCCAAATTGATAAAAAAACGATTGAGTAAGAAATCGAATCGAAAAGGTTAAGTATGGTAACTGGTAAATTCAGAAAAATGGATGGAAAAGCTATGCGAGTAATAGGAAGTGCAGTTGGAGCAGTGTTATTGGTTAACTGTGCGTTTGCATATATTGATCCTGGAACAGGTGCCATAATTGTGGGTTCTTTGTGGCAGATTTTAATTGCGCTTGGTGCAGTGGTCGTTGCATTTGTGATGAGACACTTCTGGAACCCACTCAAGGACCGTGTGTTTAAGCTCAGGATAAAGCTTGCACGTTTACTGGCAAAGAAATAGATGGACGATAAGGTTCTAGTTATTGGAATTGATGCGATGGATCCTAAGGTAGTCAATACCCTATCAGATAAACTTCCGAATTTTTTGAGTCTAGAGACATTTACTGAACTCCAAACAACAACTCCTCCTGAAACCCCAGTAGCATGGAGTGCTGCGGCTACAGGATGCAATCCAGGCAAGTATGGAATCTTTGATTTCATCAACCGAGATCCAAAGACCTACCTGCCAAAACTGAATCTTGCGACAGAGATACCTGGACTCGTCAATCCTGACTATATCTGTGCAATGAAAGGTAAGCCCTTCTGGAAGATATTGAGCCTCTATGATGTGAAAGCAACAGTGATAAGATGGCCTGTCACTTTCCCTGCAGAAAAGATTAATGGACGGATGCTCTCAGGACTTGGAGTGGTAGACATAAAAGGTATGTTGAATAGTTACTCATTTTATACTGACGAAGACCTGAGCAAGGAGGAGGGATATGAAAAAGTTATCCCAGTCAATATCAATAATGGGAAAATAGACACGCACGTCTCAGGACCGCTCGTCAGAAAAGGCGGAGATATTTCTGATATAAAAGTACCTCTGAAGATTTCAGTAGACAAAGAAGGAGTGGTTTTGTGTCTGGAAGACCAGGAGCACGTATTGAAGGCCGGACAATGGAGTAAGATACTCAATGTAAAGTTCAAGGCCAATTTCTTCACAGAAATCCATGGCATCTTCAATCTCTATCTAGAATCAGTCAAACCATTCCGTATGTACATGAGCTCAATACAGATTGACCCTAAGAATCAACGTGTGGCCATCACTTATCCGACAGAATATGGAAAGGAGCTCGTTGACGATATCGGTCAGTTCTACACGCTTGGCATGGCTGAGGACACTAAAGCAGTGACAGAAAATAAGCTTTCCAAGCAGATATTTCTCGAACAGGTTAAACAGATTGAAGAAGAGCGAACAAAGATGTTCTACCATGAGTTCAAGAGGTTCGAGAGTGGGGCTTTTGCATTAGTTTTCGATGCAGGGGACAGGATGAACCACATATTCTGGCAAGGTGAGGGTTCTAGTGTACCTAAGGAGATTGAGGAGTACTATATTGAAAAA
>CAZHTU010000141.1:0-2273 GCA_964535815.1 Candidatus Undinarchaeota archaeon | reverse complement strand
CGACCCATCAGTGGTTAGTTTTATTGTATACCAACCAATTTCTTTTTTTCTAGCTTTTTTCACATTGCCTCCAGAAGCCTTTGCTAAGAGTTGAGCTCCCAAACATATACCTAAAATCGGAATCTCTTCTTCCATGGCCTTCTTCAAAAGAGCATCTTCATCCCTTAAAAAGGGATATTTATCCTCTTGATAGACATTCATCGGTCCACCTAAGGTAATAATCGCCTCGATATCTGAAAGATCTCTAGGCAGCTTGCCGTCTTTTTCTAATTCAACAGTTTTAACCTTCCAATCGGTGCTTTGGAAAAATTCACCTAAGCTGCCCGGGCCCTCTATAGCTATGTGCTTTATCACCAAAATCATAGTACTGACAAGTACTTGTCCAACTCATATTGTGGAACTTGAATTTTGTAATCATCCCACTCTTTCTTCTTTAACTTAAGGAATCTTGGAAAGATATGATCTCCAAGAATAGTTTTTACAAGCTTGCTATCTTCAGTTATTGCAATCGCATGTCCTAAGCTGTCAGGAAGTGTCTTAATTCCTTTCTTTTTTCTCTCGAGATCAGATAAATGATACAAATTCTGCTCCATTGGCTTAGGTACTTTATAACCCTTCTCTATTCCTTCTAAGCCGGCATGAAGCATAGCAGCAAATGTAAGGTAAGGGTTACAAGCTGGATCACAGGCTCTGAACTCGCATCGAGTAGCTTTCTCCTGACCAGGATGATATAAAGGTACTCTGACCAAGGCACTTCGGTTTCTGCGGCTCCAGGCTACATATACCGGTGCTTCATAGCCAGGCACTAATCTTTTATAGGAATTTGTAGTCTGGGCGAATATCGAACATATCTCCTCAGCATGCTTTAAGAGACCTGCTATGTAGCTACGAGCAGTATCAGACAGAAAATCACCAGCTTTAGCATCGTGGAATGCATTCTTACTTCCCTTAAATAGTGATTGGTGTGTATGCATCCCAGAACCATTTTCTCCAAAAATGGGTTTAGGCATAAAGGTAGCATATACACCAAACTTACTGGCAATCTCCTTAACTAATACCCGGTAAGTTATAACATCGTCGGCCATTTTCAAGGCATCAGCATAACGCATATCAACTTCATGTTGTGAAGGAGCAACCTCATGGTGTGAATACTCTACTTGTATACCCATCTTCTCAAGCGCAAACACAGTTTCTCTTCTTAAATCACTGGCAACGTCAAGTGTTGTAAGGTCAAAATACCCTCCCTTATCTAATATATCTGTAGAGGTATCTGACTTAAAATAAAAGTATTCTAACTCTGGTCCAATGTAGTAATGGTCAAACCCCATTTTACTTGCCCTCTGGAGCGCTCTCTTCAATACATAACGCGGATCTCCCTCGTATGGTGTCCTGTCTGGGTTTAATATATCACATATCATCCTAGCAACAGCTTTCTCAGCTGGCCGCCAGGGAAGAATAGCAAAAGTATCCGGATCAGGCATAGCTATCATGTCTGACTCTTCAATATCCTGATAGCCAGTAATAGACGAACCATCAAAGCCCATGCCATTATCAAGAGCGCCCTCTAACTCTTTATCGGTAATTGCAAAACTCTTTACCTGGCCTAATACATCGGTAAACCATAAACGGATAAATTTGACATCATTCTCCTTAACTAGTTTGAGAATGTCAGCCTTTGTCTTTTTAGCCATTTTTTCCTCCTTTTCTTAATCCAATCCATATATAAATTTCCACAAAAAAAGACGCTCCTTACCCTTTTTGGGCTTAGAACGCCTTTGTTCACTATTTTACCTAATTGTAAGCACATACACAGTGCCTCTTAAGCTCTATATATATAAGTAAGAAATCACTCCTCTTGGTAACCTATTTTTTAACATTTTTAGCCAATACCATCATTTCCCCTGTCTCCGGTCCTTATTCTTATGCATTCCGGCAAATCAAGCACAAAGATCTTGCCATCGCCGATATTACCGGTTTTAGCACCGGCTACAATCGCCTTAATCGTAGGCACGACAAAATCTTCATTAACTGCTATCTCCAGCCTTACCTTTTTGAGCAGATTTACCTCCTGGATAACGCCCCTGTAGGTTTCGGTAAAGCCCTTCTGCTGCCCACAGCCTAAAGCATTCGATACTGTCATCTTGTAAACTTGAGCATCATACAATGCCTTCTTAACATCAGGCAATTTATGGGGCTGTATTAATGCAATAATAAGTTTCATATTTATACCTCCCTGATTTATTGGGTAGTAAATATTTGGAATCCTGAATATG
>CAZHTU010000140.1:0-2304 GCA_964535815.1 Candidatus Undinarchaeota archaeon | reverse complement strand
TGATCTTGTTTCTTACACCTTCGCGCATGCGCTCGAACGAACGACCCGACCCTCGGGGATGGCCCTTTTTCGATAAACTGGTATTCATCGGCAAAGAAAAATCCAGGGGGACGGACGACATTTTCCATTCGCGCTTCCACGATCGGTGTGCAGGTCAGTATTCATTCGGTTTTGGGGTGAAGATTACACAAAACATCGCCAGAACCTTCCAGGGCTGCGTCAAAGTCCTGTGAGTTCTTTGTCTTGAAAGCATTTCCATCCCGCTAGGGACATTCCCCCCTTTTTGTGCTATACCTGGACCCATGGTCGATACCAAGCCGTTGGACTTCGTGGTTGTCCGACCGGTTCAGCAGCAGGAAGTACAGCGATGGATGGAGTATCTGAATCGATACCACTATCTGGGTTGTCGCGGGATTGCCGGAAGGTCGTTGCGCTACGTTGCCACTATCGCAGAGCGCTGGGTAGCGTTGCTTGGGTGGGGATCGGCAGCGTTGAAATGCACTGCTCGGGATCGGTACATCGGCTGGGATGATCAGACGAAGATCAAGCGGCTGTATCTGGTAGTCAACAATGTGAGGTTCCTGATGCTACCCGGTGTGTCGAGGCGCAATCTTGCCAGCAAGGTACTGTCGTTGAATCTGAAACGACTATCGAGGGATTTCCAGGCCGTCTATGGCCACCCGGTGTATCTTGCTGAGACGTTCGTCGATGTGTCGAAGTATCGTGGTAGCAGTTACCGTGCGGCGAATTGGCGCTACGTGGGCATGACACAAGGCTGGTCGAGAAGTTCGCATCGCTACTACCGCAACGATCAGCCAAAAGCGGTATATGTATATCCGCTGTGCAAGCGCGCCACCCAGATGCTGTGTGCAGATTTCATCGCCTATGATTTTCAACGTGTTGCCAGGGAGGGGAGCATGAAGGCACTGAGGAAGTTTCCGGTGGAGAGGCTCATGGGGGAGATTCAGCAGGTGCAGGACCCGCGCAAGAGGAGAGGGATTCGGCATCAGGTGGCGGTGGTGTTGGGCATCGCAGTGTGTGCGGTAATCTGTGGCGCCAGGAGTTTTCGAGCGATTGGTGCATGGGCGCAAGCGCTGCGGCAGCAGGATTTGGAGCGCTTTGGTAGCAAGCGCAAGGAAGCTCCCAGTGAGCCGACGATCCGGCGTGTGATTCAATCGATTGACGCTCAGGAGTTTGACCAGAGAATTGGCCAGTGGGTAGTGCGGCAGAGCTTGGTGTGTGGCAAAGCGGTAGCGATAGATGGCAAGACGCTACGAGGTAGCCGAGATGGAGATGAATCTGCGGTACACTTACTTTCGGCGGTGGTTCACAAGGAAGGCATCGTGGTGGGCCAGCAGAGAGTCGAGAGCAAAACCAACGAAATCACGCGGGTAAAACCACTGCTTGATCAGTTGGACGTCCAAGGAAGTGTGGTGACCGCCGATGCGCTGCTGACTCAGAGAGGCCTAGCCGAGTACGTGGTTAGTGAGAAGCAGGCCGACTACCTGTTCACGGTCAAAGAGAATCAGCCAACGTTATTGGATGACATTTCTGAGCTTGAGTTCAAAAAAAAACTCCGACCACCGGGATTTCAACAAAGAACACGGCCGATTCGAGACCAGAGAAATCTGGGTCAGTGATGAGCTGAAAGGATACGCTGAGTTTCCGCATGCCGAACAGTTCTTCATGATCGAGCGCTATACCGAATGTTCCAACGGGAAAATACGGCACGACACTGCCTACGGAGTGACGAGTCTGACCGCTGAACAGGCATCGGCGCAGCGGTTGCTGGAGCTGAATCGAGGACACTGGGAAATCGAAAACAGAGTCCACTATGTACGTGACGTGACCTTTGACGAGGATCGCTCGCGAGTACGGACCGGCAACGGAGCGCAGGTAATGGCGAGCATCAGGAACCTGGTCATTAGCCTGCTGCGCTTCCTCGGCTACCGCTACATTCCGGACGCCAATCGATACTTTGTCTATCGCATTCCCCAAGCCCTTTCGCTATTGGGTATTTGAGCGCAAGCTCATTCACCACCAATCTGATATTCCTCTGCTCGAAACAGCATCAAAGTCTGGGGCAATTCCGCAGTCAACGATCTGTAGGACCCTGATTCTGCCGTATTCCCGACAAGCTCCACAGGACGCAGCGCGACGATATGTCATCACCTACCACCAGAGCTGAGTAGCTGCGCGAGGCGCCCAACCAGATCAGGCCTTCCCCGTCCGCGAAAAGGACTTTGACGTAGGCCTGGTGCTTCTTTTGAGTTCCTCATGTGGGTGCGGGGACTTCTGTGCGCT
>CAZHTU010000139.1:0-2321 GCA_964535815.1 Candidatus Undinarchaeota archaeon | reverse complement strand
CTTGCTATCTGCGCGGCTAGCTCGTTATGAGGTAAACCAGCACCAGAGAAGATTGGCAGTTTCTGTCCTCTGACCAGGGTGTTCATTCCGTCAATAGCAGAAATTCCTGTCTGGATGAAATCCTCTGGGGAGTGGCGTGCTGTCGGGTTGATAGCGGCTCCGTGAATGTCCCATTTATCTTCAGGAATGACTTCTGGACCTTTGTCTAATGGTCGTCCAAGACCGTCAAAAATACGGCCCATCATGTCAGATGAGACAGGTAATCTTACTGTTTCGCCAACAAAGCGAATCTTGGTGGCTTTTGTGTCAAGTCGACTAGTACCCTCAAAGACCTGGATGACTGCGTACCCTTCACCGCTTTCTAAGACTTGACCGCGTCTTTTTTCACCATCTGCAGTGCGAATGTCAACAACCTCATTGTATCCAACGCCTTGCACGCCCTCGACAACCATTAGCGGACCAGCAATTTCCTTGACGGTCGTGTATTCTTTTGCCTTCATTGTGCCACCTCCTTCTCAAGAGAAGCAATCTCAGTATTCCCTTCCTGCCCGATTTGCTTGGACTGGGCGTCGAATTTATCTTCAGGAATTTCTTTCATCCTTGAAATCTTTGCTTTCACAGCAAGGTCTGCAAGTTTAGCTGCCGGCACGTTCTTGTCTACTGCACTCAAACAGGACTTGTGCAGACCTAAAATCGTGCGAAGCATTCCTGCTTGTTTATTGCATGAGCAGTAAGTATCCACCTCATGGAACGCATTCTGTTGGAGGAAGTCCTCACGGAGCATCTTCGCTGTCTCTATTACGATTCGTTCTTTTTCAGGTAAGGCGTCAGGTCCGACGAGCTGAACGATTTCCTTGAGTTCTGCCTCTTTCTGAAGAATACCCATAGCCTCTCCACGAAGTGCTTTCCAGTCTTTACTGCCATTGTCAAGGAACCACTGGCTGGTGTCGTCCTGGTACAATGAGTAGGACGTGAGCCAATTAATAGCCGGGAAGTGTCGTCTGTCGGCCAGGGAAGCATCCAAAGCCCAGAATACTTTTGTGATTCTTAATGTGTTTTGTGTCACAGGTTCTGAGAAATCTCCTCCTGGAGGACTTACGGCCCCTACCAAGGTTGCGGAACCCATTCGCTTGTCTGAACCAAGACAAATAATGCGACCAGCGCGTTCGTAGAACTCTGCGAGCCTTGAAGCAAGATAAGCAGGATAACCTTCCTCACCAGGCATCTCTTCAAGTCGGCCTGAGATTTCACGCATGGCCTCAGCCCATCTTGAGCTTGAGTCAGCCATCAAAGCCACATCGTAGCCCATATCTCTATAGAACTCTGCTAGTGTAACTCCAGTATAAACACTGGCCTCACGAGCCGCCACAGGCATGTTTGATGTATTCGCAATTAGAACCGTTCTTTCCATCAGCTTGTGTCCTGTCTTCGGGTCATCGAGCTCTGGGAATTCTTCAAGTACATCTGTCATCTCGTTCCCTCGCTCACCACATCCGACGTAAACAATAATGTCAGCATCACACCACTTGGCTAATTGGTGCTGTGTGATTGTTTTTCCAGAACCAAAAGGCCCGGGAATAGCTCCTGTGCCGCCTTTGGCCACAGGGAAAAACATGTCCAGGATTCGCTGGCCAGTGACGAGAGGCACGTCTGGCGCGAGCTTTTCTGAGTTTGGTCGAGGAACACGAACAGGCCATTTCTGAAGCATTGTAATTTTCTCTTTACCTTTCTTTGTCTTCAGGACGCAGACTGTATCATCAATTGTGAAAGAACCAGACTCAATCTTCTGAATCTCACCTTCGAGTCCAGGCGGAACCATCACACGATGTTCTACGACCTTAGTCTCTTTGACTGTTCCAATGATATCTCCCGCAATAACCTTCTGACCTTTTTTGGCAGTAGCCTTGAAATCCCACTTCTTTTTGTGGTCAAGTCCTGATGCCTTTACCCCGCGAATGATAAAGTCCCCAACTTCCTTTTTGATTGTTGGTAATGGACGTTGAATACCATCGTAAATCGACGTCAAAATACCTGGACCAAGCTCGGCTTGCAATGGCGCGCCTGTGGACACGACTGGTCCACCTGGTGCCAATCCACTCGTCTCTTCGTAGACCTGGATTGTAGCTTTGTCCTGGAGCAATTCAATAATCTCTCCAAGCAAGCCTTGTTCGCCTACCTCAACCACGTCGTACATCTTTGCGCCTCTCATATCGCATGCAGTGACAACGGGGCCTGCAATCTTTTCAATCTTTCCCTTTATCATTTTAACTTCACCTCTACTCCTACTGCTTTTCTAAGCAGTTCTGAAATCGGGTCCACCT
>CAZHTU010000138.1:0-2330 GCA_964535815.1 Candidatus Undinarchaeota archaeon | reverse complement strand
CCTTTGAGCGAGATATCTTTCTCGTCAAATAGTCCAAGTCCAATAAGATAAATCATAATATCACCTTGAGTACCAGTATACTGAGCATCGCTCCCGCAGGAACAGTAACTACCCAGCTATAGAGTATGTGGTTGAAGGTCTTGAAATTGATTTGGTTTATGCCTCTGGCAAGTCCGACGCCCAAAACACTGCCAACGACCGTGTGTGTGGCACTTATTGGAATACCTATACCTGAAAAGAATAGAAGGATTATCGCTGTTGTCAAGAGTGAACAAAATCCTCTAGAAGGTGTCATGTCTGTGATTCCGCGGTCAACAACATCAACTACTCTTCTGCCCCACGTGAGTATCCCTACTCCAATAGCAAGGGTGGCCAAGATTTCAACCCAGATTAGACGTGTAGTGCCGTACGCGCCCTGCATCGCTCCGATTGCCGCAGCAAGCGCGTTCGAACCAAGTGAAAAGGCAAGCGTAGCTCCTGCCAGGATATAGAGGAAGGTGAAGAACCACTCGATTATTTCACGGTGGCGCAGACCCTTAGCTCTTCGTATCAAAACCATTCTAAGTGAAAAGTACATGATGAAGCCTCCAAGAAGACCAAGGAGTGGGGAAATAAGCCAGCTCATGGCTATCCTTGTAAGTAAAGACATATCGATTCTTGTTCCTAATACTAGTCCGTAGCCGATGAGCGCACCGACGATTGTGTGCGTGCTGCTTATAGGCATACCTTTCCAGGTCGAGAAGGTGAGCCATACTGCTGAAGCGATTCCAATTGCTAAAGCACCTAGAACACTGACTTCGGCTACAACACGATTGCCAACGACATCCATTACCGGCGAACCATAATAGAAGACACCAGCGAAACATGCTAGACTTATGATTAGTGCGGCCTTCCTGAAGGTGAAGAGGTGGGAAACCATTGGTATGGACAAAGAAACACTGTTCGCTCCGATTATCCATGCAAGGTAGATTACCAGCAAGAGTGCCAAGATAGGTGCAAGCATTGAGAACACTAACTTTTTATCCTATATAGGTTTTAGCTTTGGTATGCAAGACCATATGCAAAAGCTCTGTGATGAGATGGTATCGGCAGTAGATGCCTTCAGGGATATGCTTGAACAGTATTTATCAGGAGATAATTCTTACAAATCCAGTGTTGAAAAAGTAAGGACACATGAAGTTAGAATGGATGATATTCGCAGGGAAATGGAGCAGCATCTATTCAAGTTTGAGCTCCTCAAATACTCACAAAGCGACAAGCTCAGGCTCGTCGAGGCCTTGGATGATGTTGCAGACCGTGCTGAGACTACCGCAAGAGTACTGAGCATTACCAAACCAAAGATTCCAAAGAAACTTACTGCAGAGTTTAGAAGTCTTATGGACCTTTCCTTTGAAACTGTCGAACACCTAAGCGAATCAGTCATGGACCTATACGAAGATTTTGAGGGTGCGAAGAGAAAAGCACATGAAACTGAATCTTTGAGACGACGAGTAAGGGCAAAAGAGTTCGCACTCTTAGAGAAAGTCTTCAAAGAGAAACCTAATACTAATTCTTTACTTCTGAAAGAGTTTATCACTCAGATAGGAAAAATCGCAGATGATGCTGAAAAAGTGGCAGATATGATTGCCATGATGAGTGTCAAGTACAGAGGTTAAGCTGTCTCGGGTTTCATGGCAATCTTATAGGCGTCCAATGCTGTCTTTAGGAACGTCAAGATTAAAGGTCCTAAAAAGATACCCATAACTCCGAAAATCATCGCACCTGAGATGAATCCTACTAGAACAACGGCCATGTGAACATTTGATGTGCGCGAGACAAGCTTTGGTCTGATAAAGTCATCCAGAACCGCAATGAACATGGCTAGAACAAAGTACGCTCCAGCGAGCATGGAATTGCCAAGTCCGAAGTAGTAGAGAGATAGAGGAATCAAGACGACCCATGCACCGATTATAGGTGCAACTGCAAAAAGAAGTATCAAGACTGACAAGGTCTGGATGTGTGGGGCTCCCAATAGGTAAGCAACCAATATCGTCACAATACTTATGATTAAAGAAGTAAAGAAGTGGCCGTAAATAACTGCTTCAAGATTACCCTTGCCTAGGCCTATAAACGCCTTGACAAAGTCCACCTGTTGCTGGGGCAGGACATCGAAGATGTATTCAAACATGGTCTCACCTTCCCTGAGTAGGTAGTAAGTAAGAACCATCATCACAAAGACCTTGATGAGGATAGTTGGTACACTTACGAAGACGCCTCCAATCCAGTTCTGTAAGAGGCTAAAGAAACTGACTTGTATTACTTCTTCTGGAACATACGCTGCGAATGTCGAA
>CAZHTU010000137.1:0-2331 GCA_964535815.1 Candidatus Undinarchaeota archaeon | reverse complement strand
TAAGAACGCATGCCTATAGTCACTGGACCGCTCTCTGAAGCTCGCCTTAAGGAATTGATAACCGGCAATTTCAAGGTCTCCGCTTACTATTATGACGGCGACTGTCCAATCTGTTCTAATGTGCTCAAAGACTTCAGAGGCGAGATGGCCCAGGCTATCCAATTCGAATCCATGGACAAATCGGAAGCTCGAGAGGCAGGAAGCTATCCAATTCTCAAGCCCTTCCTTGAAGATTTGGTCCTCCCTGAGTACAAAATGTTATTCGAAGAAATATTCCCTCAGCGTAACAAAGATTCTCTCTACGTGAATGGCATGCTCACTACTAATCCGAGCGCCATGTTCACTGACTCTTGCCCTTCTGATTTACTTAACATCAAATACTTCCATTCTCCTGATGCAAACATGCTCGGTGTCTCTGTCTGCAATAATGGGACTTTCCCAGGACAGCATGAAAATTGCAACTTCACAGCTGGAATGAATTCAGTAATCGACGAGCTTGAGGCAGAACTCGAAGACAAGATATCTCTTGAAAGATATTGCCTGGACCCGCGGTGTGAAGGTAACTTGACTTTGTCAGCCGAACAAGGTACCGAATACAATATCCAAATACTTCCTGCCCTCATATTCGAGTGCAAGTACAAACGATACGGTCTTCTAGAAGATACGAAAGCTGAACTTATTGCACTCAAAAATTTAACGTGCGAGCTTACTGATTGTTAATTCGTCCGGTGAGTTCCTTGAAGAATTTTTTAGAGTTGTTTACAGGTAAGGAATAAATTGACCCATCCATCAGGACTATTGCACTCTTTGTGGGGGATAGATAATGCACCATTTTCCTTTTAGCATGGCTTATTAAATCTTCTCCATTTTCTTCAAGTTCTATACGCAGTCCCTTTCGCCTAGTCAGGTGTTTCCACCTGACATTAGTTCCGGCATGCCTGATGTCAGAAAGCTTGAATGCCTTATTGTAGATTATTGACTCAACTATGACTTCAGTATTAGTGAGCTTGAACCGCATCTTCGCGATTGGCGGAAGCATGGCTAGAAATACCAGAAAGAAAGCAGAGATGATAAGCACCAAATCTCCAAGAGACCCAGTAGCAAGGTAGAAAATGAAAAAAAGAACGACAGTCCCTACCATGGCACCAGCTGCCCTGAACAGGAAAATTGGGTCGATGCCCTCCTCGTAGACGCTCATATCCTTAGTAAGGCGTTTATTCCTCTTTAACCTTTTCCTTCTTGTTTAAAAGAGCTAAAATAGAGGCAAAAAGACCTGCCAAGGGCGCGGCAATCGACCTGAAGACCCCAAATGCAGAGAACATGGTAATCGCCCCGATAAGAGGTAAATTGGTCTTCAATCGGTTGTAAAGCATTGGCCGCAATAATTCTTTAGTATCAATCTTTTGAGTCTGAATCTGGCTCACCATCGACTCTTCAAGTGTTTCTTTGTCTATGAATTCTTCCTTAACTGCGTCAGTTTCAGTTACTGGAATAATAGCAAGCCCCTGTCCAGTCAAGTACTGATTATACCTCACTGTGGTCGCATCAATTGTTTGTTCTTGTACCTGGGCAATCATGTCAGCCATTGCAACTGCCTGTTGTCTTGCAGCGCTCTCCAATGACCCGCTCATCTGCCCGACCATGTCATCCATCTGAAGTGCAAGCCTGTCAAAAACAATTTCACTGCGGTCTTCTGCATTGAGCACACCATACGCACCAAATGCAAACAAAATGCTCGCAAGAAGTAATGCATTAGCTGGAGCTTTGGAAGCATCCTTGACTGAGATTAAGATACCTAAAAGGATACCAAGTGAGGTGAACAGGACAAGACTAGTTGTGCCTAACAAACCAACCATGACCATACTGGCGACTAGTCCTGCGCCAATCATGAATTTCTTATCCTTAATCTGCGTCAGGCATGCAAAGCCAAGACCTGAAACCGCGGAAAATATCAATAACCACCTGAGCACAGCACCCATTGCGCTCATCTGCATTGGAAGGTCTATGAGCAGTTTCAAAAAGAAATCAAAATCCGGATTAAAACTCGATGCAAGATAAAAAACAACTGAACTAAAAATTACAAAACTTCCGGCAAATATCCCGTCCTTAATCTTATCGTCCATTTTCAATCCTCACCTCAATATCTCCTCTTTTCACATGCTTGCAAAAAGGCCCAGACTTCTTCACATCAATCTTGCCTTTCTTTCCTACAATCGCTGAAAAAAGTAATTCACCATCATAGATATTTGCCAATTTGCCAACCAGCCGTTTATCAACATTTATCGACACTCGACCTTTGGTCTCCCTTATCGAATAAGGTATTGTTTCTTC
>CAZHTU010000136.1:223-2333 GCA_964535815.1 Candidatus Undinarchaeota archaeon | reverse complement strand
ACTGCACCCCAGGAAACATCGCAGCTTTTGGCATGGAATCTGCCGACCCACGAGTGATTGAAGAAAACAATCTCAATTCCGACCCTGACCAAGTCTTCGAAGCCATAAAACTCCTGAACGAGGTCGGCTCGAAACGCGGCAAGAACGGCATGCCCTGTTTGCTCCCTGGACTCAACTTCGTCCTCGGTCTCAAAGGCGAGACTAAAAAGACCTTCAATCTCAACCTAGACTTCCTTCGAAAGGTCCTGGATGCCAATCTGATGGTCCGCCGCATCAACCTCCGCCAAGTGGTAGTCTTCCCTGGAACTCAAATATCCGACTTCGGCAACAAACTAATCCACAAACACAAACTCCAATTCAAGCACTTCAAATACCGTGTCAGACATGACATCGACCGTGAGATGCTGAAACGTGTCGTGCCTGTTGGAACAATTCTCAAAGACCTTCGCACAGAAAAACACGACGGTGGCGTAACCTTCGCCCGCCAGATTGGTTCCTATCCTCTCTTGGTCGGCATTCCTGAAAAGTTAGAGCTCGACCAATGGCTCGACGCTAAAGTAGTAAGCTACGGCTATCGTTCAATCACAGCAGTTCCCTGGCCTCTAGACATTAACACCTGCTCAAAAAAGTGTCTTGAAGCAGTCCCAGGAATTGGCAGGAAGACTTTACAAAATATTCTAATCAACAGGCCGTTGACAAAAGAACAAATTGAAGAAGTCACGCCCGACTTCTAGCGCCGTCGCAGATAAGGACTCTTTGTGAGTATCGTTTCTTTTTCCTTCTCTTTCGTTTCTTTGACCTTCGGCAGTTCTTCCCCGATTATCATGGCGTCGACACACATCTTCACAAGCTTTGCGACGCGCGTCCGTCTCTCATTCAAGATACCATTAAGTTGTTTGAGCCGTTCTTTTGGCGATAATTTTGATTGGTCATCTGTCAGTGTCCCTTTACACAGCATGACTGCAATGACATCATACTCACTGTTTCCTTCGACTGCGTTCGTGAGGAATATGCCATTGATTTTCACGTCCTTGCTACTGACTATGCACCTTTCGTCGCTACGGTACCACTTGTCCATACTCTTATCCTTTATCGGGAGCGCATTGTCGCCGAGTAGTATCTTGTATGACTTCTGATCTCTTTCATCAAATCGCTTGAAGCCAAATCTACTTATCAGCTCAGAGGGCGTAAGTGGGTCCTTGCCTCTACCTAATATAGAGTGCCTTGCAACTTTTGCCATATCTATCCTAAAGGTGTATGCGAGCTTGGCATCGGGTGTGAAATTGAAATGTTCGTGCCTGCATGCGTACCACACATCCCCTACCCGGTGCGTCTTAATATTGAAGATATTCCCGAGCACCTGCATGTCGACCGGTTTGAGTATATCTCTGAAGAAGCTCTTTTTCTTGATTATCACGCCTGCAGTTGTGAGCACATCTAGTGCCTTACTGATAGACTCAGGCTTCTGCCCTTTGCCTGCCTGAGACCTCAACAGTTCTTGTTTGAGCTCTTCAGTAGTCTCAAATGTACCTATACTAAAAGTGCGATAGACTGCCTCCTGCATTGGGTCTTTGAAAATTCGGTTCATGGTTAACAATTGGCTTTCAAAGAATAAAAACCTTTACATGCGCTCGAGCTTCTCGATTCCGAGCATGTCAAGTGATTCACCCATGACCTGCTTTGTTGCTTTGACCATTCCCAGTCTCGATCCCTGACAATCCGAACCAATAACTTGACACTTCGAATAGAATGCCTTGAAGCACATGTTGAGTTCATTCAGGTACGCTGCGAGCACGTGCGGCTGCAACAGAGTCCCTGCCTGCAGAACGACTTCCGGGAACTTCGCCAACTTGAGAAGCAGTCTCTCCTCCTCTGGAGTCGTTGTCTTCAAATCACTCGACGCCCGCCCCTTGCTCTTCTCAAGAATCCTACTGGTCCGCGCGTACGTGTACTGAAGCGCGGGGGCAGAGTTCCTCTCAAAGCTCAAAGCGTCCTCCCACCTGAAAAAGATAGGTTTCTCCGGAGACACAGAAGCTATTGAATAACGAATTGCTCCGATTGCAACTGCTTCAGCAATCTTTTCTTTTTCCTTCTTGGACAAATCCTTCCG
>CAZHTU010000136.1:0-213 GCA_964535815.1 Candidatus Undinarchaeota archaeon | reverse complement strand
ACCTCTTTCAATGCCCGTTTCTTTGTCTCGTCAATCAACTCGTCCAGCGAAATAAATTGTCCTTTTCGCGTGCTCATTTGTCCCTCAGGCAAATTAATGAACTCATAGTGTATCACGTCAAGATTCTCAGTCGGATAACCCAAAACATCAAGCGTGTGTTTAATGTGCCTGAAGTGAAGCTTGTGGTCCGAACCAAGTATGTCAATAATCCAA
>CAZHTU010000135.1:0-2337 GCA_964535815.1 Candidatus Undinarchaeota archaeon | reverse complement strand
CCACTTCGGAGACAAGGATTCGGTATTGGGGGACTCCGACCATGCCTCCTCCAGGGACGTACCTGGATGCGACTATGAAGTCTGCATTCTTGGATGCTTTTACCAGCTCTGGGATAAGCTCGGGTTCCTGGGAGAGGTCGCCGTCAAAAGTTATCATCAGGTCGCCAGTAATCTGTTTGAAGCCGGTTCGGAGGGTGCATCCGAGACCTTGATTTTGTTCGTGGTGGATTGTTCTGACTTTTGGGTATTTTTTGGCTATACTGTCCAAGAGCTTGGAAGTGCCGTCTGTGGATCCATCGTCAACACAGATTATCTCGGCTTGGTATTTTTCAGCCTTGATGACTTTGTCTACTCGTTCCAATAGTTCTTCGATGTTTCCGACCTCGTTGTAGAATGGAATGACAACTGATAGTTTCATTGTTCTATGCTTTTCTTTTGTGATGTGATGTTTAAGAGGTTATCTCCATGACTACTGCAACCGGCTGACCCTCAACAGTTGCTTCTTTAATTGTTGTCAGGACTGAAGCAAGATAAGGGTTAATCTCAGTAGGTTTTATCGCAAGCATGTCAAACCTTGGTGCGCGTTCGTCTGCCGGGTCAAGTCGCATATTTGTTTGCACAAATTCAACACCATTTTCTTCCAAGTAATCTGCATACTCTGGATCTGTCGTCAGGCAGTTGAATGCAAGGTCCCCATACTGTGGGTCGCTAAGGGCTTCGTAGACCTGTGTACACTTTACGACCGACTCAGCAGAATAGATATCCTCGAAAAGATATTTCACATCATATTCTTTGAGTAGTTCGGCGACTTTTGCTTCGTTAGTTCCGTATAGCATGACTGCTTTATCAGCAATACGCTTGTTCACGTCAACATAGGGGCTCGCATGAGTTCGCCTCATGCTCACTACTTTCGCTCCAGAAAGGGCATTGAGGGCAAACGAACTCTCGTCGTGTCTGGACAGGAAGGTACCTTCTGCAGATTTTGCCCAGTCACCTATCTCAAACATAGCTTTAGTTACTGGAGGCATAGACTTACCTACCTGAGTCCAGTCATTTCCCTTATACGTGGAGACCATTGAGAAATTGGATGAGATTAGGAAGAGTGCAAAGAGGATATAGAGAAGTCCTCTAAGACGGGTCTGAATCTTGCCTGCGAGAAAAGCTAATCCACCCACTATCAAGAGTATCTTTGAAAAGCTGAAGAAAACAGGGAACCCATAGTAACCGAATGAAGTACCTAACAGAGGCTTTGTTATCCAGCGATGGGTGAAGCCAACCAATCCTGTGAAGAACACGAGGAGTGCAGTCTTGTTGTTTTTGAGTGAGTAATAGATACCCAATATACTGAGTATGGAGAGGATTGAAACAGTTACATTACTGAAGTTGAAGCATACCGCTCTTACTTGTTCCCAGACTGCTGTTCCTGTGAGTCCACCCACACCTGCAGAAGCATATTCCTGCCAGGGGTTGAGTGTCTTCGCCTGATAGACCAGCAAGGGCGGGCCCCAGTAAAGGAGCGATATAGGGAATCCTATCGCAAATATCGAAAAGACCTGCCTGAACGCGGATTTGGTAGTTTCCTTGATTTTAGATGTATTGACTATTCGCATACTTGACTTCTTGAATTTAAGGTGACTGCCTAGTATCTCGCTGAAAAAGGCAAAGGCGAGGAAGATGTTCGCGCCCAGAAAAGCAGCTACATGGCCTATGCCGCAGAGTCCATATGCGAGGCCCCCCAGTATCTTTCCTTTCTGATCTCTAGCATTGTACAGAGCGAACGGTATCAATGGTAAGAGCACGACATTCGAGAACTCTGTTGGGACCGCTGCCGGGACTCTGTTAGCAATGGTCCAAGCAAGTGCCAAGAGAATGCCAAAGTCTTTACTGCCGAAGCATTTGGTCCCGAGGCGGTAGCAGATATAGAGTCCGATGATGGTAAACACTATTGGAAAATAGATCATGGCCTTGAGTGCAGAAAACCCGGTCAGTACGGAGAAGAGCGCCACTGACAAATGCATCAACCAAGGATAGTGTTCGTACTCCCCAAGAAAGTGTGAACTCATTAACGGAGAGCCACCGTCAAGAATATGGTTCACAATGCCATAGTGAAGGTAAAGGTCCCCCCCATATATGGGTCCGGGGAGCTGTTTGAACTCAGAGAGTATGTTAACTCCTAGGATACAGACAGAGAGTAGAAGTAGGAGAAAAATTACGTCATGTACTTCAATCTTGGTGTTCATACACTATCCTGCTGTATGGTAACTGCGTAGATGTCGAATAGTTTTGTACCATCAGCATCAATCTGGGTGATTGGCTGCAACTGTGCTAAGAGCAAGG
>CAZHTU010000134.1:0-2339 GCA_964535815.1 Candidatus Undinarchaeota archaeon | reverse complement strand
AACCTTAAACATCTTTTTGTTGTCAATTTGGCCGTCTAATTTTCCAACCAATCCTGCATCTTCGAGCATTTTGGCCACCTCTTGCTCGCGAGTCATAGCCTTGGAGAACTTATCCCAAAATATCGCCTTTGATTCTGCAGGGGCGTTTGTATAGAGTTTTGATTGGAAGAACTCTCGGTTTATACCGGGTGTGAGCCCAGTCGTTGACCTAAAATCTGCCATCTTGGAAGTAACTTCTGCAGCTGAGAATCCGGGAACCTGTTTTTCTACTGCTATAAAGTGATCAGACAATTTACGGAAATCTAGAATATCAGGATGATCCAAGACTAGCTCATCGAGATGCTTGAATATGTTTGGATTCGCTTCGTAAAGCCTACCAAGGAAAGTAGTGTCATAACCTGAGCGAACTAAAGCACCGTGCATCTCAATAACTTCATGTTTGTTCAGGCCTTTCAGAATTGGAGTCTCAGTCATAGAATCGAACTTCGCAAGAGATTCAGTAGCTTGTTCGAAACCGCGTCTGTTGCCAATCGCCTCATGTACAACTCTAAGCTCGTCGGCTGAGTAACCAGGAAGCTTTTTGCTCAGGAACGTGATTGCCTCATCGTCAGTCAGGAATTTTCTTGTCAGTGTGAGCTCATCACTGTTTTCCAGGAGATTCCTACCAAAAGTATCTGCACCATAACCTGCCTTGCGGAGAAGAATTGGATCAGTAACACTGCGCATTCCCAGACGGGCAGCATCCTCAACCCCTTCTTTTGTACCTTTTTCCACTCCTTCTTTGATTACCTTCTCTATCCACTCCCTGAATCCTACTTTGGTACTTGCCACAGCAACATCTGCTTGAAGCGTGAAAGGAAGTGTAAAACCCGCAGTATGAGCAGCGAGAATTGCTCCACCTACTCCAGTACCAAGACCCACTGCGGATAAAGTACAGATGACGCCATTGCCCCCCGGACCGCTCAAAAACTCACCTGCAGGAACTGTGATATGATTCCAAACTTCCGCAGATTGCTCTGCTTTTATCGATTCAAAACTAACTTTCTTTTCATAATAACTGAGGTCTTGCTGATTGAGCTCGTCCATAATCACTTCGTCAGACTGCATGTTCATGATTGCTGTGACAAAGGAATTGGCACCGCCGGTAATCCTATCAAAAGCCGCCTGTGCCGTCTCAAATTTCTGCACATTCCTTTCTCGTGCATCTTGATTAAACAATGATAAGAAGCTAACCATTCGCATCTGCGCGTAGCTCGAAACCGAAGAGAAGATAGCCTTAATCGCTGCCTTTGCAGCGACCGGACAGTATTTCACACAGTCCCTCGCGTCGGCAGCATCATTTGTCACCGGAGCGATAGAAACTACTAAATCTACAGTATTACACTGGCTTTCTGAACGGAATGGGTTCTTCACCTTGTGACCGAAGAAGTCGAATAAGTGGGCCTGCTCAGGGACCTTCTCGCAATTCGCGGCTACAGCATAGTCAAAGAAGTAAGGGCCGATGTCCTCTGGGCCTGTTTCTGTGAATTGTTCGTCAGTGGGTACTTCAATCTGGTAGTTACTATTGTACAAGTAATCTCCCATCTCCTGGTCGATGCGAACAACCTCCAGCATGAGCGAATTAAGGCCTTCTGCGTATGCGTCTCCTGAAAGCTCATCTGTTTCATCAGCCTGTATCATCAGAGATGCAATCCTAGAGGAATACAATATCTTGTTAAAATCAGGCATGTTGTAGGTCAGGCCCTTAAACTGTTCGAGTGTCTGTTTCAGTTGGCGAATCTCTGTGTGCTTGACTTCCTCCCGTAGGAAATCAGGGTAGTCACTTAAGTTTACTGTGACAATTGATGGTTTATGACTTTCTGTCTCGAAAACGACAAATGCCTGCCCATCAATCGAGCTTTCAGACTCTGAGATGACTAGAACCTCCTTGATACTACCTCCATCCAAATCCACAAGAACAGGTGTCTTAACATTCCCGTCCATCTCGATGGTCTCGACCTCTATGCCGTCAAGGTTCATGACCCTAAGTGTGAATTGTGCTGGAACTAATATCTCGGTCGCTGCAACAATTGGGTCGAAGCGGAGATTGTCCACACCGTTTAGAGTAGTGGACCAGGCTTCTGTCTCTCCTCTGAAAGCATGGATAGTGTCCTGAGGTCCAAAGAGGATAACAAGGTCATCTACGAACACTGGTGCAGGTATGTCTGCATATATTGATAATTGGTCGGTTTGTTTTTTCAAGACTTCTTGGCCATCTGCATCCAACACGACTAATTCCCCTTGGGATGTGGCTACTGCCACCTGGAACGCGCCAATAGTTGGTCTTGATAGCTTGCCTG
>CAZHTU010000133.1:2162-2371 GCA_964535815.1 Candidatus Undinarchaeota archaeon | reverse complement strand
ATGAGTAAGATAGTAGACTTTGCCAATCTTCTGGCACCGTCTCTCATCTTCTTGAGCG
This sequence comes from Candidatus Undinarchaeota archaeon, assembly GCA_964535815.1. Classification (GTDB taxonomy): domain Archaea; phylum Undinarchaeota; class CAZHTU01; order CAZHTU01; family CAZHTU01; genus CAZHTU01. The sequence continues at coordinate 2,313 of CAZHTU010000133.1, read as the reverse complement.
AGAAAGCAGACATAATCGCGAACAGGCCGACAAAGTTCAATGTCGCGCCTATAACTGCGATATTTCTAAGTACTAATGATAAGGTGGTTGTGGTTACTTCCTTTTGTATCTGTTCTCCGAGCACCCAGACATTCAATGGGAAGACTCCAGA
>CAZHTU010000133.1:0-2152 GCA_964535815.1 Candidatus Undinarchaeota archaeon | reverse complement strand
TGCAAATCCTGCAGTATATGCTAGAACTCCATACAAGAGCAGAGGCGGGAATGCAAAGATTAGTGCTGCTCTCACGACCCGACGCCAGCCTTCTCTCTTATTGAGCATGTAAGCGAGCGCAGGTACAATCACGATAACAGCTTCATGAAATGCGAATGCCAGTCCGAAGAGCAGTGCGGCCAAATCAAAATTCGGTCTGTGCTTCTCAAAGTAGTAGAAACCACTAATTAACAGGAGTGCAGTGGGTACATATACCTCACCAAAGAGCGAATGGAACCAGAAGAAAGGCAATGCAAGCAATAAGTAGAGTGAAAGCCTAGCTTCTTCTGCACCTACTTTTTCTTTAACAAGCCGGTACGTGAAGAACATTGTTAACATACCCGTGGCAAAAGAGAACACTTTTATTGTTCTTGCTGCATCTCCAAAAAGATTCATCAGTGCTCCAAGGAGATAGAAATATCCAGGGTGCCCTGGCCCCATTGTGCGTATGAACTCAGCTTCATCCATGGCCACAAGTTCGGGCGTACATACTAAGAATGAGACAGCGAGTATCAAAAAAGGCAAGTAGACCAAGATATGCTTATCCATTTTTTATCCCTACTCCAAATGTGATAAATCCATAGTGGTTAATTAGTTCTTTGACTTCAAATCCTGCGTCTTGAAGTAATTTTTTGATATCCTGACTAGAGAAGTGGTTTACATGACCTGTGTCTTGCTTGTAGTAGTGCTCCTTCAAGACGTGTCCGCGATAAAAGCAGTGAACTGCGTATAGAATACTGAACATACTATACGGCGTGTCTCGAGGGACGCTGAGTATAAATGCGCCTCCAGGTTTGAGTATCCGTTTGACATCCTTGGCAACTTTTTTGTATTTGGGCAGGTGTTCGAGCACCTCAGTCATGATAATTATGTCAAAAGTGTTATCTGCGAAGGACATGTTCTGTGCGTCCATTACTTTATAGTCTTTTAAGCGTCCCTTGCTCTTTCCATGTTTGAGCATCTTCTCGTTCATGTCGATGCCAATTACTGGAATCTTATTAACATTCCATACTGCACTACCACAAGCGATATCCAATACTCTTTCCTTGGCTTCACACAGATCAATTAACTTCCTGAGCCGTGCGTACCTTGAATTGTGGTACCATGCCCTGAACTTTCCGACCTTTTTTGGGTCCACTTGTCTATCGTAGAAGTCAGCATCAATCTTTTCGTACTCTACTTCCATAGTTTGGCATATATCCAACAATACTAAATACATTTCGCCCCTAGGCTACAGATAATCTATAAAAACAGTGAGCTATACTATTCCCTCCAGACATGAAAGCCGTGATTCTTGCAGCCGGACTTGGAACCCGACTGAGACCTGTGACAGATGAAATCCCAAAGGCGATGGTAAAGGTCGCTGACAAGCCCTTGATAGACTATTCCCTAGATAAGCTCCAGGAAGCAGGCATTCAGGATGTTTGTATTGTTGTAGGATACTTAGCAGATACTATCAAGGATTATCTTGGTGATGGGTCCTCACGAGATATGGATATCTCTTATGTTGTCCAGGAAGAGCAGTTGGGCCTTGCCCACGCGGTTGACCAGGCAAAAGAGTCTATCGATGACTCGTTTGTCGTCCTATTATCAGATAATCTATATGCTGATTCGCTTGCAGATCTTAAAGCATCTTTTGAGGATTTTGGAGGCGAAGCAGGTATTTGCGTCACAGAGGTGGAAGACCCTACTCAATTTGGTGTCGTCGAGCTCGATGACGATAAGATAGTGAAGATGGTGGAGAAACCAGAAGTTCCACCAAGCAATCTTGCGATAGTCGGCATTTACTTTTTCAAATCTCCCAAGCTTTTTGAAATAATAAAGGACCTCAAACCGAGTGGGAGAGGGGAATATGAGATAACTGATGCAATACAAGGTCTCATAACCCAAGGTGAGGACGTTTATGCAATCAGGATGAAAGGCTGGTGGAAAGATACTGGAACATTTGAAGATTTACGTGAAATTGAATCGATACTTAAGAGCGAACAGGAGGAAAAAATCGAAAATGAGTAGGATATTAGTAGCAGGAGGAGGCGGATTCATCGGCTCATGGCTGTGTGAGTCTCTTCTAAAGGAACATGAAGTAATATCAGTCGATAATTTTGGTTCAGGC
>CAZHTU010000132.1:0-2458 GCA_964535815.1 Candidatus Undinarchaeota archaeon | reverse complement strand
GTTCTTCTCGTGAACAGACTGAGCAAACAATATCCTGCCATAAGGTGCATTGACTTCAAGGAGAAATTAGGAAAAGGCGGGGCGATTATCGAGGGATTCAAGATCGCACAGGGGGAGTATATAGGCTTTTCAGATGCAGACGAGTCAGTCAGTCCAAAAGAGTTTGATAAACTTGTTAAGGCATTGAATAATGCAGATGTCGCAATTGCTTCGCGCAAATTGAAAGACTCCAATATAATAGTCAAACAACCACTATTGCGAAGGATAGCGAGCCATGGGCTTTTTAGAGTATTGAACCTACTCTTTGACCTAAATATCAAGGACACACAGTGCGGAGCCAAGCTCTTCAAGAAGAAAGTGATACGGGAAATCCTTCCTGAGATAAGTTCTCGGGGTTTTGAAATAGATATAGAACTACTCCTGAAGGCAAAGAAAAACGGACGTGAAATCAAGGAGATACCTATTGAGTGGAGCGACTCGCAGAATTCAAGTCTTCAACTTCGCAAGGATATGATAGCAATAGGTAAGGGAGTCTATAGACTCTACCAAGAGCAAAAATGAAAGTAGCACTTATATTTCCAAGATATAAATATCCGACTGGGGATCCGCCTCTTGGTATCGCATATATTGCAGCATATGCAAAGAAAGAGACTGATGCGGAAATCGAAATAATAGATACTACTTTTGATCAGTCAGACTTGCGCATGCGAGAGGCAATCCAAAAAGGCAGATATGATATAGTGGCAATATCTGCAATGACCTCCATGATTGGGGATGCATTCAAAGTTGCAAAACTTGTCAAAGCGCATAATGCCAGCACCAAGGTCATTATTGGAGGGCCACATGCAACTGTAGCGCCTGAACACGCGCTTGCAAACCCTAACGTCGATGCAGTGATTATCGGTGAAGGTGAGCTGACGTTCGCGGATATAATCAAGAAGAATGGATTTAGAGGGATAAACGGTGTCTGGTACAAGGAGAAGGGCAGCATAAAAAAGAACAAACCAAGAGAACCGATTCCTGACCTGGATTCGCTTCCTTATCCTGCACTCGAATTCTTCGACATGAAAAAGTACATGTCCCACTGGTTCCAACTGGACAGTGTCGCACCAGACCTTCGAGGAACTTCAATAATCGCATCCAGAGGGTGTCCGTACGCCTGTACCTATTGCCAGCCAACACTGAAGTGCATCTTTGGAAATAAAATTAGAAAGAGGTCTGCCAAGAACATCGTTGATGAGATAGAGGACAGAAAAAAGAGATACAATATAAATGCATTCATGTTCCAAGACGACACACTCATAATGAACAAGAAATGGGTGCATGAGATATGCAAGGAGTTGAAAGAACGAGGAATAGATCTCATCTGGGGTTGTAATGTCAGAGCTAATCTAGTTACTTACGACCTGCTCAAAGAGATGAAAGAAGTTGGACTGCGCAAGGTGTTCATGGGAATCGAATCTGGTTCACAGAGAATATTGGATGAGGTGTATGACAAGCGAATCACGCTCGCCCAGGTTAGAAATGCCACAAAGACTGCAAAGCGATTGGGTCTGAAAATGCAAGGCTATTTCATGATGGGTGCTCCAACCGAGACAGAGAAGGAAATAAACAACACTATTAGGTTTGCAAGAAATCTAGAAATCGACGAAGCCACTTTCTCTATAACAACGCCATTGCCTCACACTTTTCTCTATGACAAGACAAAACAGCACATACTAAAGAATATTGAAGAATTTGACTACTATAAAACGCCAGTCTATTCTGAAGATATTGTTGTGAGTGCTGTAAAACTGAAATATCTTAAGAAAAAGGCGTTCCTGAGCTTTTATCTATCGCCAAAACGCGTAGTGTGGACCGTATCTCAATTTCTCAGACCTGCAAGCATGGGAAAAAGCATAGCTAAACTAAAGAGACTGTGAACTGTCACTCTTTGTTCTGTCTTACCCATTCAACCATCAAGGGAATACCTTGTTTGATTGACACTTTAGGTTTGTAGCCCAAGATTCTCTCGGCTTTTGACAGGTCGGCTAGTGTATGGAGCACATCGCCTGCTTTTGGCCCTTCATGTTTCGGCTCGACCTTGTTGCCGACCGAATCAATTATCGTGCTAATCAAATTATTCACTGTGATATCCTTGCCGCCGCCTATGTTAAATGCCTCGCATCCTTTGAAATCTTTCTCCAGTGCAAGCAGGTTAGCCTCAACAATATCTGACACATAAGTGAAGTCCCTAGTCTGCTCACCATCACCAAATATCACTGGTGATTCTTTGTTCATGACCTGTTCAATGAATTTGCGTATACCCATGTCAGGTCTCTGTCTCGGTCCGTAGACTGTAAAGTACCTAAGCATAATCGTGGGAATCTTGTAGAGATGGTGATATGTGTGGAAGTATTGTTCACATGCAAGCTTGCTCGCTCCGTATGGCGAAATAGGTGCTTTGAGCTTGTCCTCG
>CAZHTU010000131.1:0-2481 GCA_964535815.1 Candidatus Undinarchaeota archaeon | reverse complement strand
CCCACCGTTGCCAGTGTAGTACCATCGGCCTTGGAGGGCTTAACTACCGTATTCGGAATGGGAACGGGTGTGTCCCCTCCAGAAAGGTCACTCCGGAAAAATTCACTAATGCCTTGAAATTATTTTAGACTCTTAAACTAATAAGCGGTCAAGCCGTTCAGCAGATTAGTACCGGTCAGCTAAAACCCTTACGGGCCTTACACCCCCGGCCTATCAACCTCGTCATCTACAAGGTGCTTTATCCCCACAAGGGGGAGGGATATTTAATCTTAGAGAGGGCTTCGCGCTTATATGCATTCAGCGCTTATCCTTTCCGAACTTAGCTACCCAGCAACTGCCATTGGCATGACAACTGGAACACCATTGGTTCGTCTATCCCGGTCCTCTCGTCGATAACTCTTATATTTCTATAAGGATCAGACTATATCTTCATCCTTGATTTAACAAGGAGCCAACGTATTATGGTAATTTAGATTTTTTATACTCATTACCATCTCGGTTTTTAAACCTCAGTCGTTACGGGGAAAGGAGCTTTTGTTTTAGAAAACTCTTCCTAACTGTTTCAAAAGTATGCTTTCTAGAAACTGAATAATTAAACGATGCAACTTTATCAGCCAATTTGCATGCTTTCAAGAAATCACTAGGTGTCAGATTTCGTTTTTGTAAAAGCGACACTGCTTGTAGCATATATTTTATTTGTTCTTTCTTAAATAAAATATAAGGCTTAAGAATTTTTAATACCTTAGCTACAGACATATGTCCATCTATTCGATATTCCGACATCCTGTCGTTACGCCTTGAAATATAGCCAAGTTTTAACTGATCTCGTATTGATCTCAAGTTTTTCTCTTGACTACTATTTTGGTACATACAAATCGTTGAAGTTATTCTATGCTTATATCTACAATCTTTTCTTGGTTTGATCTGCAACATAATGCTGCCATCGCCATCAAGAAATCCTGCAATATAAGCTTTTGTCGCATTATCCATTATAAACTCCAGTCTTCCCACGGTATTACCCTTTCAACCCTCACTTCTGAAATCAGAAGCTACTTTCCGAGGATAGGATCAATGTTGAATTAGGGCTTCACCGTTATTAGTTGGATTGTCAGATAAGGTTACCCTTATCAGTAGCACTTTCGTACTAGGGACAGACCTCTTCAAATATCCTGCGCGTGTAATAGATAGAGACCGAACTGTCTTACGCATGTATCTCCACGATTACTCGTGGCATAGACTATATCTCCATCCCATTTCTGGGAGTCGGCGTATTATGATAACCATAACATTTATACTCGATTACCATCTCTTCTGCAATCTGCAGAATCAGTCGTTACAGGGGTTAATTTACTCTTTTATTCAATTTGAATAACTAAGAGTAAAATATGATTTAATCATTTTATTAACCTTCCCTCGGTATTACCCATCTACTCTATCTGAAATAGATTAGGGCTCCACCGATATAAGCCGATGTAACATCTTAGGATTACTCCTAAGAGACGCAGTAATTATCTACGTTCTGAACCCAGCTCACGTACCACTTTAACCGGCGAACAGCCGGACCCTTGGGAGCTTCTCCACCCCCAGGATGTGATGAGCCGACATCGCAACCTGATCCCTGCTTTCGCAAGGGGTTAGACTATATCTTCTCCTTCTCTTGCAGTTAAGGAAGGGTTGGCGTGTGATAGTTAGTAAGAAACATAACTATCTCAGGCATTAAGCCTTCAGTCGTTACGGGGTCATGACGGAAGTTTATATTTAAAGAATGGCAAAATATAAGGTCTTACGATAGACTTTAAATTTTGCACGCTACTTACTGCAATTCTCAAACGATAATAGATCTTATCTTTATTTAAAGATGATTCTATTCCATGCTGCTCCTTCAGAAATTTCTTCAATCTCTGTTGGCTTTCAATGTCAAATTTTTGAGTATTGAAATAAACAGCATTATAACTTTTACAACCATCATCCATAAACCAAACAGAAAGACTTACAGGATGAATTACAAGATCCTCTGGAATAATTTTACATCCATCGACATAAAATTGCCTATAAAGCTTTGTCAATTCTGACAAGCTTCTCGTCGTAAATCTACAAGCAATCCTATTAAATCCTGCTTTTCTTAACTTTGGAGGTGTTATCACCATTCTGCGCAATACATTGTATTTCCAATCAACGTATGCTTGTTGCTTTGCTGAATGATTGATCTCTAGCAATGCATTCTTTTTGCAACGCATTGCACCATCCCCAAGTAAACATCCTATAATTATCGCTTTTTCGTGTTCCGTCAGACTTCCCACGGTATTACCCGCCTTTCTTTTAGGTGAGGGTTTCACCGTTATAAGCCAATACTTGTATCACATTTCTGCAATACCACCCCATATTTGAGGTGCCAAACCTTGCCGTCGATATGAACTCTTGGGCAAGATAAGCCTGTTATCCCCGGGGTAGCTTTTATCCGTTAAGCCACGGCCCTTCCAC
>CAZHTU010000130.1:1173-2485 GCA_964535815.1 Candidatus Undinarchaeota archaeon | reverse complement strand
GAGAATGCGATTGTTAGGCTACTCAGAGCGATACTTGAACTCTTGAGAACTATATTAAGTGGCGGGGCCTAAACCTCGCTGCTTGATTCTTCGGAACCATAAAGTATTAAACCTAGCTGAGCAAAGAAAATACAATTCATGCGGGGATGCCCGAGTCTGGCCAAAGGGGATAGGCTCAAGACCTATTGGCATAGCGCCTACGTGGGTTCGAATCCCTCTCCCCGCACCTTACCTCTTTTGTTCTATAGGCGTTCGCGCCAGTATTCAAGCATGTCCTCTAAGGTTTTTTCTATCGGAACTTTTGGCTGCCAGCCTGTGGCTTTTACGAATTTAGAATTATCTGCAGCGATTATCGGTTCGTCAGTCGGGCGCATCTTCTTAGGGTCGTTCTCGACCTTGATTTCAGAGGTTGAACCGTGGATGAGTTTGTCTAAGAGTTCCTTGATTGTGTAAGACTTTCCAGAGGAAATGTTGTAGACATCTCCAACCTCGCCTTTTTCAGATGCGGTCCAGAGGCCTTCGACCATATCACGCACATCGGTGATATTGCGGATTGGGTCAAGATTGCCTACCTTGAGTACGTCGCGTTTGCCTTTTTCGATTTCTACAATTCCTTTTGAGAAATCAGAGCAGACATCACCGGTCTTTCCAGGACCTGTCGTGTTGAATATCCGTGCTCTCACAGTCTTAATCTTGAAGTTGGTAAAATATTGGTATGCTAAAAGGTCCTGAGCGACCTTCGAAACGCCATACGGGTGGAGTGGAAGTAAAGGATATTCCTCACGTATTGGCATCTTTTCAGGAGGTACAAAACCGTACTCTGCGGATGAGCAAGCAACCAGGACATGGGTGTCTGGAAAGTCTTTCTTCACAGTCTCAAAGACATTTACTGTGCCAATGACATTAGACTGCATCGTACCTATAGGGTCTTCCCATGAAACCGTAGGAAAGCTCTGAGCAGCAAGGTGGATTATCTTTTCAGGTTCTGCCTTATGAATAGCATCAGATATCTGTTTGGCGTCTGAAGCGTCGCACTTCATGGCTTCGATGTCCTCCTTTACATGTTCAAGTCGGGAATCTGACTGGTAGTAAGTGGCATAGACAGTATGTCCTTTGTCAAGTAAGAACTTGCAGAAATGGGAACCTATGAACCCACCCGCACCTGTAACTAAAACATTCATCACCGACAATTAGGTAGAAGAGTTTATAACTATTTTGTGAATCTTATCTGAAGGAGTCGTGGTGCAAAAAGTGCACTCTTCACTATTCGTGGGATTGAGAGCTTTGACTTGCCTTTTATCCTGTTTGTAAA
>CAZHTU010000130.1:399-1163 GCA_964535815.1 Candidatus Undinarchaeota archaeon | reverse complement strand
ATTGGGATTTCCTTAATGCTGAAACCCTTCTTTGCGAGCCTAACAAGCATTTCAGGACCATAATAGACAACATCCGGGGAATAAAATTTAGTGAAGTCAAGTGCATCGGCTGCTTTGAAAGTATAACATCTAAAACCGCTGTTGAGGTCAGTTACGTGCAGACCAAGCAGTGAACCGTAAATGTTCGTGAGCCTGCTGATAATCCTTCGGGAGATTGGAGATTCAATCGCTTTGCCTCCTGAGATGTACCTCGCTCCTGAGACTATGTCTGTGTCTTTCATCCCTTGAACAAAACGAGGTATGTCTTTTGGATTGTGGGAAAAGTCTACATCCATCTCAAGAATATAGTCGGGTTTAATCTTCAGGGCTTCTTTGAATCCAACCGCAGTGGCAGTACCGCGCCCTCGTTCCTTTCGGCGGAGGACTGTAAAGTGGTTGGCATCTTTTTTCTTAAGATAGTCTGCAATCTGGCCAGTACCGTCAGGAGAGTCGTCGTCGATTATCACTATTTTAGGCTCGATATTGTTGGATTTACAGACGTCGATAATCTGTTTTGAGATTTCTTCAAGATTCTCCACTTCATTGTATGTCGGGAGGATTATTGCAAGTTTTTTAGATTTCATTTGAGTATATGGTGGGCCCGGCCGGAATCGAACCGGCGATTTCCGCCATGTGAAGGCGATGTCATAGCCGCTAGACCACGGGCCCTTGCAATACTTGTTCTACAAGCCATTTGAAATACTTAACGGCTTTCAGCGAGTTTT
>CAZHTU010000130.1:0-389 GCA_964535815.1 Candidatus Undinarchaeota archaeon | reverse complement strand
GGATTTAGGGTATGAGATGAAGAAATATCTGAGAGCTAAGATTTTTGAGATTGATTTCGCGCGGCGGGTCGTAGTCCTCAATGAAGAGGATGCTGAAGACCTCGGTGTGAGAACTGGTTCGCGAGTTCGATTGCAGGTCGATTCGCGCGTCGTAACTGCAATCGTGAACACCACCAAAAAGTTGGTCAAGAAAGGGAAAATCGCGACATTTGATGATGTGACACGGAAGCTCAAGCTCAGGAACGGGGACAAGATCCAGGTCGAGTTCATTGAAAGGCCAAAAAGTGTTCACTTGATTAAGAAGAAGCTTGCTGGGTCAGTATTGGAGTCTAATGAGTTGGAAGATATAGTCAGAGATATGGTTGATGGGAGATTGAGTGAGATAGAAA
>CAZHTU010000129.1:0-2494 GCA_964535815.1 Candidatus Undinarchaeota archaeon | reverse complement strand
AATGACACCCTCTTCACGAAGGTGGTCCAGTGCAGATTCGACAAGTTGTTTGAGCTAACGAAACGGTGAACTTCTTGATTGTTAAAAAGGACCCGGGAGTCTATCCGCTTGAGTTAGGCGAATTAAAGAATGAGTTTAAAATCGGGACCAAAGCGTATACTATCAATAGCATCCTCGGATTGATTTATGCAATCGTACTATTGCCATTACTAGTAAGGTTCATAATAAAATCTCGTGCTACAAGGTAGGGCCAATTCAAACACAGGGGATTTAAAAGCCATCTACAAATGATTGAATGGTACTTAAAAGGTGCAATATCCTTTAAACCCTTGTTTGCTTCCGAGATCACACCGAAGAATGGCGATAGTCTTTCATCTTCAACGACAGCCTCACACACTTGCCTCCATTCCCCTGAAGGCGTATAATGCTGTCACACTAATGGTAGAGCGTGAAGCCGGGCATTATATTTCTTAACCCAGTCCATAACATTGGAACTTGTTAATGTCACAGCAACGATATATTTCAAAGGAATTAACGCATCTATTTGGCACAAATCAAAAAAGGAAGGTGGGAAACCATATCAGACTCTTCATGCTATTCTCAATTCAGGCTTCTGTCTCCATATGGCAAGCAACCTCATTCTGGACTACGAGAGAAAGAGGAAACCAAAGAAAAAGAAAGGAGGATAGAGTGAAAAAGTTAAGCAAATCTGTTAAACACTCAAAAGGCCTAGTTTCGGGGTCACGATCGGGAAGGTGGTGGCCCCAAGGGAATTCGAATCCCTGTCTGCGCCTTGAAATTGCTTAACAAAATGACGGTTTCTCAGCTTGCAGAGTTAAGCAAGTTAAGCAAATCTTATATTTCGCAAGTTAAAGCAGGTAACCGTCCACCATCAGAGACGCTCATTAAAGCACTAAACGAATATCATATCAAGACTACAGAGGGTAGAAGAGATACCGAAGCACTTCGAGCCATCGAACTCTTTATCACTTCTAGGCGAGAAGGTACCTCACCAAGTACAATTGACTTCTACAGGAAATATCTGACCAAATCTATACCCATTTTGGGCCTTGCACCAAATGCCAGGCAGTGCAGCAAATATCTGGATTCGCTTTCTTGCACTACCGGTGGCAAGCATGCCTATTTCAGGGCAATATCTGTGTTTTTTAATTGGCTTTATAGCCCTAGAGCTGGGTATAACCTGAGAATGAGCGATAATCCGGTGGCATTAGTCGAACCGCCCAAAAGACCGAAATTAATATTGCCCAGTCTCACTAAGGAAGAGGTGAGTATATTAATCGATAAAGCTGAATGGAAACGTGATAAGGCAATTATTGCTTTGTTCACCGAATCCGGGTTAAGGCTTTCGGAGCTTGCCAACCTGAAAAGGTCTGATATAGATTGGGAGAATCACACAGTAAAGGTTATCGGTAAAGGTAACAAGGAAGGGTATGCACCCTTCGGTGATTTGTCAGAACAACATCTTAGGGAATGGATTGCTCAATATAAACCGGGACCACGAGAACCAGTGTGGGATATCGGGTTCTGGGGAATTAAGGGAATGCTTAACACTCTGAGTAAACAAACTGGCCTTCCCTGCAATCCTCATACCTTCCGCAGAACCTTCGCTTGTCTATTGAGAAAAGCAGGGGTAGACACAATGACCATCAAAGACCTTGGCAGGTGGGAATCATTGGAGATGGTGCAGAGATACACCAGGTCAGTTACTTTTCATGACAGCCTGAAGCTGTACAAGGCACCGTTGGGTAGTTAGTCAACTCTTTCGATACATTTGTCTATAGCTAGCATCATATCACTAGCATCAAATGGGGCTGGGAAAGCGTACGTAGCACCAGCTTCATTTGCCTTTGGCAAGATAGTACTGTCCTCATTTGCCCAAGCTGTGAAGATAATGACTGGTTTATTGTGTGTGTCTCTGAGATGTTGGATGAGCCATAGGCCTCTTTCTTTGCTTGATAGGCTTTTTGTACATTGGGGCCAGTTATATTGACCAGCTACACAGTTATTCAGTAGTAATATGTAGATATCAAATCCATCAGTTTCAGCAGGGTTTGACCAATCATGTTCAAACGGTTTTTCCCAAGATACAAACTCCAAATCATAGCTATTTCCAAACTCCCGACTAATCAATTTAGATAGCATGTTATCAATAATCTTATCGTAGGTTGATAGCAGTATACGTTTTTTCGTTTTCATGGTTCTTTATTGTTCCGATGCACTTTTTATGGCAAACTTTCGCAAGCACTGCCGTCTTTGTCTCCATCAAGCCTATGAACATCACGACCAGTTGCCGATAGGCAATATGTATAACAAGCTTGTGCTTCGGTATGATTCGAAAAATCAGAACAGTTATATTTGTCACTTGAACATGAGCACGGAGGTGGAGGAGGTGGAGGGTCTGAACCAGTGATTGTGAAAGAGATGTCCACATCACCTATCATCGCAGTATATGTACCTTTGGTATTTAGAGAAT
>CAZHTU010000128.1:0-2531 GCA_964535815.1 Candidatus Undinarchaeota archaeon | reverse complement strand
ATGTCAGGTGGAAACACCTGACTAGGCGAAAGGGACTGCGTATAGAACTTGAAGATAATAGAGAAGATTTAATAAGCCATGCTAAAAGGAAAATGGTTCATTATTTATCCCCCACAAAGAGTGCGATAGTTCTGATGGATGGATCGATTTATTCCTTACCTGTAAACAACTCTAAAAAATTCTTCAAAGAACTTACAGAACGAATTAACAATCAGTAAGCTCGCACGTTAAATTTTTGAGTGCAGTAAGTTCAGCTTTCGTATCTTCTAGAAGACCGTATCGCTTGTACTTGCAGTCGAACACGAGCGCTGGAAGGATTTGAATAGTGTATTCAGTGCCGAATTCCACAGATTGAGTCAAATTGCCCTCACACCGCGGGTCCAGGCAATATCTTTCAAGGGAGATTTTGTCTGCGAGTTCTTCTTCAAGCTCGTCGATAACTGAATTCATTCCGGCTGTGAAGTTGCAATTTTCGTGTTCGCCGGGGAAGGTCCCATTAGCACAGACAGAGACGCCGAGCATGTTTGCATCAGGTGAATGGAAGTATTTGATATTAAGTAAATCAGCAGGACAAGGGTCAGTGAACATGGCGCTCGGATTAGTAGTGAGCATGCCATTCACGTAGAGAGAATCTTTGTTACGCTGAGGAAAGATCTCTTCGAATAACATTTTGTACTCTGGGAGGACCAAATCGTCAGGGGATGGTTTGAGAAGTGGATAGCTTCCTGCTTCTTGAGCTTCAGATTCGTCCATGGATTCGAATTGGATGGCCTGTGCCATCTCACCTCTAAAATCAGTGAGCACGTTTGAGCAGATTGGACAGTCGCCGTCATAGTAGTAAGCTGAGACCTTGAAGTTGCCGATTATTAATTCCTTGAGGCGCGCTTCAGAAAGCGGTCCAGTGACTATAGGCATGCGTTCTTTGGCATATATCACATAGCCTGGGAGTTCAGTAGGGCAATTTTCCTTAAGACTGCTCGATGAAGTCTTTGAACAGTGTTTTAGAGCATTTACTTCCTCAAACTCCATTGGAATTTCTTGCTTGAAGGATTCCAATTGTTCACGAGCAATTTGAGAAGCTTCAGCAAAAGGTGAGGTGAAGAGCCTTACGAAGACTTTAGTCTCAAGGATTGCAGCAATTTCCTGGTCAGAGAGATATTCAGGTGATTGGGTTTCAGACTCTATTCCTAGAAGTTTTGCAATCTGGTCTTCTTTCGGAGCGTCTGGCTCATTCACAGGTTCACTCTTTTTCTCGGTTGGAAAGTAGGTGAGAACCGAACCAACCATAATTAAGGCGAGCACTATTGAAAAAGCCACACCTGCCGAAAGTCTTGACTTCTTCGGCTGGTAGTTCCTTTCTTTCCGCTTTCTCCTGCCTTTGGCCATGTTAGTAGAGTAATTCTTGGGAGGGATTTAAAGGTTTCCTGCGCAACAGGTTTAACTGGTACAGAAATATCTAAACCATGGACCTGAAGTGGCTCTATCTTCTGCCTGTATTGCTAGCAGTACCAATAACTGGATTTGGTGAAGACCTGATTAAACTCTTATTACTATTTTGTATTGCATTAGGGACCAAATTGGCTTTGAGAAATGTTCCTGGTTTTGAGCTTCTTACCCTGCTAATAGTGGTCGCGTCAAGGGCCTGGGGCCCGTGGGCTGGCATCTATGTAGGGGTGTTCAGTATATTGATAGGAGACCTTCTGAGCGGAGAGCTTAGCTTCACTCCATTCAATATGGGGGCCTTTGCTCTCGTGGGTGGGCTTGCAGGCCTGCTGCCCTGGAACTTGGTTATCGTGGTGGCAGTGTTGACCCTTTTGTATGATGTCTTAACTAATGCGATAATGATTACCTTCTACGGGGGGGATGTCATTCAAGGATTATTGTTCACAGCTATGCATGTCTTTGTCAATATACTAATAGCAAGCAAGTTAGGGCCGCAAATTATGGCGTTTATCTAGACTAAAGTTGAGTCAATAGTGTATTTCTTTGGATTTTCCTCAACTGCTTTCAGAGCAGCTTCAACTGTCCTGCCAGGTTCAACAAAATAATCTGAGAAATATGCTTCGTCTGGAATTCTGGTCTTCTTGCCCTTCCTACCAATAACTGGACCGTGGAATCTGAGGTAGGCCATGACCTTCGGCAGTTCTGTTTCAACATCTCGTTTGCATTGCTTTAGGAACTCTTCAAAATAGTCCTGGACCAACGCGTAGGGGTCCGCTTCTGAGAAGCGAACTAGTTCCTTGGCATTTCGCTTAAGTGCGGCTACTTCAGAAACAGTGAAACTAACAAGATTTGCTACCATCTCCCTTGTGGATTTCATAGATATTGAGTAAAAAGCATGCCTTTTGAGACGCTCATATCTCATATACTCCGGAGTATTGGAAAGGTTCTTGACCATATTATAGGCTATCGTGTGGAATAGTGTAACATTTACCTTAGGGTTATTTTCTTTGTAGGTATTGAGCTTGGTCTGCAGTAAGCTATCAACCAAAGCCAATTGGGGTACTACTTTGAAGTCCTTCTTCCTCAGG
>CAZHTU010000127.1:0-2562 GCA_964535815.1 Candidatus Undinarchaeota archaeon | reverse complement strand
GAAAAATCAATAAGATACGGTTTCTCCCCGACCAAGATATTGTACTCGCTCAGGTCTCCATGCACGAGTCCCTTTTTGTACAATTTTTTCATGTCCTTGATGATTGACTTGTAAAACTCTTTAAGCTCGCTCTCCTCGAGCTTGACGTCCTTGAGTCTTGGGTAGGCTTGCTCGTCCCCGAGGAACTCCATAATCAGAACATTATCTCTGTACGCGAAGGCTTTCGGGGAATTGATTCCGGCCTCATGGGCCTTTTGGAGATTTCTGAACTCTTTTTGGACAAAGGCTTGTACTGCAGCGAGCTTGGTGTGCTTGATATGAGCAAACCTCGGGTCCCCCTGAAGATACTCCATCATCTTCCGATAGTTACTATTCTCGACCACGTACAATTTTACAGCTCTTTTAGCTTCACCAAAAGCTTCATACACGCACGCTTCTTTCCCTGTAGCTACCGGCCCACCTAGCCGTTCGAGGAAGCCCTGATTGGCTAATGTGTGTAGAGCCAAGAGCGTTCGCTTGTTGAATACTTGGTCTTCGGTCTTTTTTTCAAGCTCTTTCATCACTAGACCAACTAGAAACCTAAGTTATATATACCTTGCGAATATACAGAAAAGCATGGCCTACTCCGGATTCGTGGGCAAGCTCGTGACGAAATATAAGGTCCAACCAGGGGACCGTATCCTTGTTTCTGCTGACCAGGACTACGAAGGCCTGCTCATGCCGAGGATAGACCTTGCCGATGACAAGCATATAGTTCTAAAACTTGACAATGGCTACAACATTGGTATCCAGGTCAGTCCAAAGACCTTAATTCGCGTAATTGAGCGTCACAAACCCTCAAAAGCCAGAAAAACCAAGCTTGCAAAGAACCCTAAACTTCCGAATGTTCACATAGTCGCTACCGGCGGGACAATCTCCTCGAAGATTGAATACCGCACAGGCGGTGTAATCGCCTCAATTGAGCCTGCAGATTTAGTCCAGGCCGTTCCTGAAATCGGCAAGATAGCCAACCTCACGACTGATTCTCCTTTCCAGGAGATGAGCGAGAACTTGCATGCAAAGCATTGGAAAGCAATTGCTGAATCCGCAGCAAAAGCCCTGCGCAAGTCTGAGGGTGTGATAATCACCCATGGAACTGACACAATGGCCGTCTCTTCTGCTGCACTATCATTCATGCTCCCCGGAGTCCAGAAACCTGTAGTCCTCACCGGAGCCCAACGCTCCTCGGACAGAGGCTCGTGTGACTCATTCATGAACCTTCTCTGCTCCACTTATGCTGCAGTCGGCCCAGTAGCTGGCGTGGGTGTGTGCATGCACGGCTCCACCAACGACGACTACTGCTACTTCCACCGCGGGACTAAAGTGCGAAAGATGCACACCTCCCGCCGCGACGCATTCCGCTCAATAAACGACTTTCCGCTTGCCAAGATTCAGCCAGACGGCAAGTACGAAGTTACGAACAAAGAACACGTTCCCCGCGGCAAGCAGAAAATAAAGGCAGACACAAAGTTCGACACCAAGGTCGCGCTAATCAAGTCCTTCCCAAAGTTCGACGGCGAGATTTTGCACGCACTCATTGACCGCGACTACCACGGAATTGTGATTGAAGGAACTGGACTCGGACACGTTCCAACATACCCTGACGTTCTCGGTGCTTTTGAACGCGCCCAGCACGAAAAGATACCTATTGTGATAACCTCACAATGCCTTTACGGCCGCGTCAATCAATATGTCTACACAAACCTGCGCGAACTCTGGTCGCGAGGTGTAATCGGAGGCGAAGACATGCTCGCTGAGACTGCATTTGCCAAACTCGGATGGGTACTCGGCCACACCAAGAATTACAACAAGGTTCGTGAGCAGATGTCCACCAACCTCGTCGGCGAGATGTGCGAGAAGACCAATCCCGCTACTTATCTCATCTAAATTCAAAATGACTGACTATGCTAAACTCGGATTAAAATGCGGTATTGAGATTCATCAACAATTGGACACACACAAGCTTTTCTGCTCGTGCCCTTCTTGTCTGACAGACTCTAAAGCCGATCTCATTATCGAGCGTGAGCAACGTGCAGTCGCCTCAGAGCTCGGCAAATTTGACCGAGCAGCACTCCATGAATCCTTAAGACAACGCAGGTTCTTCTATCAGACCTACCACGCTCACAACTGCCTTGTTGAACTAGATGAAGAACCACCTCACCCTCTCAACCCAGATGCACTTGAAATCGCACTCCAAATCTCGCTTCTGATGCGCGCCAAGCCCATAGACGAAGTCCATGTCATGCGAAAGACTGTGATTGACGGTTCAAACACCTCAGGCTTCCAGCGCACGATGTTGATAGCCACAGACGGCTACATCAAGACAACTGATGGTAAAGTGGGAATCGACTCAATCTGCTTGGAAGAGGACGCCGCTAGACTCTTAGCCGCAGACGAAAAGAAGGTCGCATACCGCCTCGACCGCCTTGGTATCCCGCTCGTCGAGCTTGGCACGGCTCCAGATATAAAGTCTCCAAACCAAGCCCGTGAGGCTGCTAATGTCCTCGGAACAATCCTTCGCTC
>CAZHTU010000126.1:0-2576 GCA_964535815.1 Candidatus Undinarchaeota archaeon | reverse complement strand
TCATGGTAGGTGGATTCATGTCCGGCGGTTTCGGCGCAATGACCAGCAAGATTACGCAATTCGTCGGCGCAGGTCCGAGTGCAGAGGCGACATCAGACATCGCTGCATGCAATTCAGCATGCACCACCTGGCAGTCTGCAGGGTGTGGCGAGGGCATTTATTTTGATGCAGTAAGTGTTGCTTGTGCTGAGGATAACTGTGAATATGTTGAAGACGGCACGACCACTTGTGGAACTTGTTCCTGCAACACCAAGACTGGCTCTTGGGGCAATTAACTCCTGACTAATGAGAAGGTTTAAGAACCTAAGCTACTTTTAGTCATTCGATGAAAGCTCAAGGTATGAGTATAGGAGTTGTTATCACCGCAGCCCTTGCAGTCATGGTCCTTCTCATGGTAGGTGGATTCATGTCTGGAGGCTTTGGTGCAATGACCAGCAAGATTACGCAATTCGTCGGCGCAGGTCCAAGCGCTTCGGCTACAGCGAGTCTAGTATCCTGTGATTCAGCCTGTGTGACCTGGAGGTCTGCTGGGTGTAAAGAAGACGCTAGAGCAAATGAAGTTGCAAAAGCATGCATACCTGGTGCAACAGAATTAGGAGACTGTGGCCTCGACAACTTTGGCGACCAAAAGATATACACGTGCGGTGCGTGCGTCTGTGACGCAGGCAAAGGCGCGTGGGGCAATTAGTTATCTGTAGCAGTCCAAATACTTTTCTCGCGACCTGTTGTAACTCTTCTCAGCCTCAGGCGTAAAAAGACAACCAGGAAGCTCGCCATGTTCCCTATGATGAGCGATGCATTCACAGCACTTTCCCTTTCTTGGACATCCGGGGTAAGTACAAGTGCAATTTGCCATGTTCTTAGTTTGTGTGCATTCCATTCTAGTCCTCCAGCGAACTATAGTTAACCTCTTCTTAACTTATTTTCGGCTTTTTGGAAATCAGAAGCATTTTATTCTTATTTTTACATAGTTAAACTATGAAATCAGTGGAGCGGCTACATAGGTTGCTGACCGACCTCATCTGGAAACAGGAGAAGGGCAGACTAAAGGGAGTTAGTACTATACCCCAGCTCGCCGAAAAGGTTAAGGGAGACACTTATTCCGTGCACGCGGCTCTTAGGTATTTGTTAGTGCTCAGTAAGTTAGGTGAGCGGCTAGTAGAGTACGGAAAGCCGGAAGCGTGGGATTTTGAGTATTGCAAGCCCTTTTATGATCGTTTGAGGAAATTTTATGATATACCTGGAAACGCTGAACTTGTCGAAACTGCTGCAAAGATTGCATATTTTTATTCAGCTCGGTTGGAGAGATTTTTGAGACTGCTCATCGTGATGGAAAAGAACGGCTCACTCAAAGGAATATACGATCTTTATGGTGTTGCGGATGTACTGGCCCGTGGTACTTATCCCCCTTACTCATATGAAACTGCGCACTCTTATCTTTATCTTTTAGCAAGATTTGGGAAAACAAAGAACTGGAATTTTAGGTGGCCAACGCCAGAGAGATATCAAGCCCTGAAAACCTTCTACGAGGCGAGCAAGAGAAATCAGGAGCTGGTAGAGGGTGGCGCCAGAATCGCATACAGTGCTTCAACTAGATTGAAATGGCTTTTACGTTTGTTCATTAGCGAGTTTAAGAAGGGTTCCCTGAATAACATGCGCCATCTTTTTGATATCGCTGGGTACTTGACTAAGGAGACTGGACTACCTTACGCTAAGAAAGGCTGTTACCCTTATTTGATGGTACTAACGCGGTACGGGGAACTAGGTAACTGGAAGTTTTCATATGCTAGTAGTTCAACATACGACGCATTAAAACAGTTAGATAAAGAAGACCACAAACTAGTGGTTCAGGCTTCGGGGATTGCACACTTCTTCTCGAAACGCTTGGAGCGCTTTCTAAATCTACTTATCTCTAGCCATGAGGCAGGTTTGTTTAAAGGACTTCGTTTTCAACAGGAAATTGCAGAGCGGATGAGCACCAGTATCTTTCCCTCTTACACAAACGGAACCTGCACTAACTATCTGCAGATATTGACGAAGTACTCACGCATCGGGAAGTGGGAACCTAGGTGGAGTAACATGGATGTTTACGACAAACTTAAGGATTTTGCTTCCCTAAGCAAAGAGAATGCTTTGCTAGTGACAAAGGCTGCGCAAATAGCAAAACAATACAATCTTCCAGGTGTCAAACCGTGATAGCCTACTCACTACGGTTCAATAATATCTTCAGCTTCCCGTATCCTTTTTTGAATTCTGACTCTCGATAGACTCTCATCAAGCTCTTAATCTTTTCAAGCTTTTCCTTGCTCAGACCAAAAGCTTCAACCACGGGCTTTGAGAAGTTTCCGTGCGGGTTGACAAGGAGAAAAGCCACCAAACTCGTTAGGTTGTTCACCACTCTTTTATCAGAAGCGCGCTCGAAGTCCAGGAGCGTGACTTTTCCAGCTTCATCGACCAAGATGTGCTTGGGTGCCCAGCTGAGTTGGCCATGATCAATTCCCGCCAGGTCGAGCTTGTGTCCTTGTTCGAGCGACTCTTTTACAATAGTCTTAATTTCTTCTTCATTGGCTTCAGGC
>CAZHTU010000125.1:0-2576 GCA_964535815.1 Candidatus Undinarchaeota archaeon | reverse complement strand
CACCGCGAAGGTCATTCGGGCCGAGGCCTGGTTTGTTGATGTCAAAACTGCGAGCAATGTACATGCGCGGGTCTGACTTTGTGTCGCGTTTCGGAGTCGGAATATTTTTTTCTATTGCTTCGACGAGTGCGTCGATGTTTATCTGTTTTTGAGCAGAAATAGGGATTACTGGAGCTTTGATATCATGTTCTTTGAGGAATTTCTTGATTTGTTTGTAGTTCTCTATAACTTCTTTTTTCGGGATGAGGTCAATCTTGTTTTGGACGACTAGAATGTTTTCCTTGCCAATGACCTTGAGAGCCATCATATGTTCCTTGGTTTGAGGGGATGGGCAGGGTTCGTTGGCTGCAATTACTAGAATTGCACCATCGATTATTGCAGCTCCGGAGAGCATTGTAGCCATGAGAGTTTCGTGGCCAGGGGCGTCGACGAAAGAAATTGTTCTAAGTTGTTCTGCCTTGCCGCCGCAGGCACACTTGGCAGTGGTGCTGTAAGCTTTTGCACCCTTGCATTTAGAACACTTATAGGTTGAAATATCCGCATAACCAAGACGGATAGTAATACCACGTCGCATCTCCTCGCTATGGGTATCTGCCCATTTTCCACTCAGAGCTTCTGTAAGAGTAGTCTTGCCGTGGTCGACATGACCTATCAGTCCAATGGAGACTTCGGGCTGACTCATGATTATTCTTTCTTCTCCTCGCTTTCTTCTGCCTTCTTGAACAGGTCTTCAAGCTTCTTTGCACCGGACTTCTCGACGATAAGATTAATTTGTGATGTGTTCTCTGTTATCGTGTCGCCGCACACACGCTTGCGTGCTTGAGCTCCTCGACGCTTCGAATTGAAACCTACACCTTCGGCAAGTAGGAGACGTTTTGATGCAACACCATGGTAACCGTGTCTCATTGGAAAGCCGGACTTGTCTGAGCCTCCGGCAATCTTGAGTTCATAACCAACCATACCTAGCTTATCACCTGGAATTGAGTCACCAAGCTTCTTTCGGACGATTGCGTCTGCCTGAGCTTCCTTTACCTCTGTACCATAGGCTTTACCTGTCTTCGGGTCTGAGATTACGAGTTTATATTCTGCCATTCAACAACCTCCAAAATCAGGAAGATATGCGTTTTATCGAGATGATCTTCTTGAGTGCCTCGATTTCGCTTTCTGATAATAGATTCTTATGCTTTTTTAAGGTTTCTATCTGTTCAGGAGTATAATCTGTGAATAAAGTCTCACCTTCATTCAACTGTCTTCCAAGGGTAGGGCCAGTGACTGAAAGAGCGGCGCGCTTTCCCTTGAGGGCTTCCTGAACTGTTTTTCCTTCGTCCTGAAGTTCTTTGATTGTTCCAAGACGTTCACCTTTCTCATTCATGATTGGAGCCTTTTGGAGTTTACCTTCCTCTACTTCAATTCCAAAGACAGCAGGATTGTTCTGACGGAAAGTGAATCCTGGAAGGTAACGGAAGACTGCAGGCCGAGGGATACCTTCGAGATAGCGCTCTTTTTGTTTTTCTGTCATTTCCTTCTTCCATTCTTGGTACTCGTCCACAAGCTTGTAGATGATTGGTTCTTCAAAGACTTTTATCACTAAGTCTGCAGCGCGCTGTTTGGCGTCTGACAAGACAGGAACATTGAATGCAAAGACAACTCCAAGATAAGGGTCAGTTGTCTTGACTGCTTCAGCTTCGTTCACGTCGCGTTTGGATACTGGACCGACATCTGCAAAACGAATAGGAATGTCATTGTCCCTAAGATAAGCAATTAGTGCTTCCAGGGAACCATAAGTATCTGCTTTGAGTATGGCACCTAGGTCGTCAGTTTCTATCTTGACGCTTGTGAATTCGGAATCAATGTCTTGTTTGATTGTTTCTGCATTTTCTGTAAAAACACGAAGAGGTGAACCTGCCAAAACATCTTTGACATCTGGGCCGGTAACCTTGATTCCAGAAGCAGCAGAGACTGAATCCACAGGGGAATACTGTTTGGTTGTGCGGCTCTCCTGAAGTGGAGAAGGTTTGAACAGTCCTTTCACACGGGATTCAATTGGACCGTCCTTGGTCATGACTGCGATTTTGTCGCCTTTGGATAGAATTCCGTCATACAGAATGACATCAAGGGTTGGCCCGATGCCTTTTTCTTCTTTGACTTCAAGGACTGTACCTTTTCCTGGTCCGGATACGTCTATCTTTAGATTAGCCTCAAGATATTTCTGAGCAAGACCAGTTAGTACCATTAGAATGTCTGAAATGCCTTCACCTGTCTTCGCGCTCACAGGCACTATTGCCACTGTCTTAGTGAAGTCTGAAACTCTGTCAAAACGTTCAGTGTCGAGGCCTTCCTGACCTAATCTACCAATAAGGTCGTAGAGTTTCTTGTCTAAGGTTTCCTGGACGTCTTTGGGCTGGGACTTGAAGGAATCTAAGAAATTTCTTTTCTCTGAGCGCCAATTTGGAACCCTGTCAATCTTATTCGCAGCGACAATAAATGGAGTCTTGGAATGTTTTAGGATTGAAATTGATTCAAGTGTTTGAGGCTGACACCTTCGTTAATGTCCACAACTAAAATAGCAATGTCTG
>CAZHTU010000124.1:0-2582 GCA_964535815.1 Candidatus Undinarchaeota archaeon | reverse complement strand
GTGAAGCTATAGTCCCCGGTGCGCGAAAGAGGATAAAGGGGCTATTGGAAAAGCAAAACGAAGCACTCTCAGAGGTTACACCTGTCTTGAAGAACATCAAAGACGTATTTGCAGACGAAAAGAGAAGCATTCTTTTGTTTACCTGGGGGCACCTAACTCTAATACCTCGCTTGGCAGATAAACGACCTAGCCATGTGAATAAACACCCACATATCTTCTTATGTGAAAGGAGCAAAAGGATGAAGAATCGCTATATCCCTGGAATCTCAACAGAGTACAATGTCGTTCATCATGCTGCTTACTCAGAATTATTTGAGTTCCTGCGCTTTCTCTTGTATGCTCCATACACTGGAAAGCATAACAACACGCCTCCTGCACCCGAAAATGGCAATTACGTGCAGAAAATCATTCTCTCACATCTGAGCCTTAAGAGTATAGGGATGAAATTCAAGGTGGTGGAAGGCTCTGATTTAAAACCTGGAAAGAAAAAAGTAATCAAATCCAAGATGCAAGCAGTACTCCGTGAATTGATAGCTCTAGGTGAAGAAGCCAGAGAAAAAACAGGAAAACGTATAATGATGCGAGCAGGGAAGTATATTATCCCTGTTGAGGATATGGACCAGCTGCTCCAAAAGAAACGAATAATCTAGTAGTAGTGGAATCGAAAGGAAAGTGAGTGGTGGCTCATCAGCTACCTTCCGTTCATCATCTTGTATCAGACTGGGGCAGCCTAGTCATCGCCACCTATTATTTGTTCTACTCCGAGTTTATATGCTTTTCACAAAACCCATTTAAGCCTACATTCTATCATCTCTCTAGGATGTGTGTACCAAAGAATCTCGGCTACAAGGGCTTCGGTCTTATTGTTTTTGCACTCAGGTTCGCAAAGAATTACCCGTTACACTTGTTAGCCAAACTTCTCCCTTCTTCTACCTTAATCCACAAACTCAGAGGCGTCAAGATTGGGAAACATGTACATATATCCAATTGTGTTCACCTTGATGATCTCAGACCAGACATGATAACAATTGAAGATGATGTAACGATTGGTCCGCACGCGAAGTTCTTTACCCATTCCCACCATCATACTCTTAATATCCCTGAGGTAACTTCTAAGGGCGAGATTATTCTCAAGAAAGGGTCAGTCGTCGGTGCTGGTTCGATTATTCTACCAGGAGTTACTCTCGGTGAGGGTGCAATTGTCGGAGCAGGATCTGTAGTTATCAAAGATATTGACCCTAAGTATATTGTCGCAGGTTCTCCTGCGAAAGTGATAGGCAAGCGAAAATAAGTTTTTAAGCTCTGCCTAATAACTTGATGAAAATAAGTGGCGTGCCACCTCCGGTGGACACACGTGTCTATCATCCAACACCGAGTCAGACTCCACTCCGTTATCCCAAGAGCGTAACATACCCAGGTTAGGGCTGCTACCTTCCGGTCCTGACCCGGTTGGCCAAGATAAGCCACCCCATGGGGCAGAGTTTCGACGTCTGAGTTCGGCTAAGATGACAAATCGCCATGCCGCCCAGAGGCTTCAGTTCCGCATGAAGCCCATTTCGGATAGAGGGAAGGGCTAACTCCCCACCTAGCACGCCGCTTACTATTTGCGCTTGCGGCTTTTAAACGTTTTCAGATACTCACAGGCCTTACAAACCTGTCCAGAACAGGGTTCACCACACTCTTTGCACTTTGTCATCCCCGAAGAAAAAGACTTCTGCAGTATTGGCAACAACTTATCAAATCCGCGAACAATTGAGTATTTTGTCCCTGGATACTTTTCCTCAAAACTATTAAGCAACTCTCGTACCTCATTCCTGAAGGCAAGATGGGCATACGGACACTCTCCGTCGTGCGTTTCTAGTTCTCTCAGCAGACAGTAAGCCAATGCTTCTCTCTCTGGAATCATCCTCAGGGGCTTGATTCGCGGCACAAACTCTTTCCTGACTTTACTGACTGGACCGAGCCTTGCCGACCTTTCCATGTCTCCCCTCAAATAGTTCATCATTATCACTTGAGCTTCATCATCCAGATTATGTCCGATAGCAAGCTTGTCTGCCTTCACTTCTTTGGCAGCATGGTTCAGTGCTTTCCGCCTGAAAACACCACAATAACTACACGGCATCTTCTCACCTTTATTGGCAACAGAATCGAGCTCAAAGCCGAACAAGTCCTTGAATGAAACAATGTGGTGCTCGATGTCATGTTCACGGCAGAATCTCTTGGCCACGCCAATACTCGGTTTCCGATATCCTTTAATTCCTTCCTCCACTGTAAGTGCGACTATGTCAAGGGGAAACTTTTTCGAGATTTTATCCAAGTAGTACAAAAGTAAAGTGGAGTCCTTTCCTCCAGAATATCCAACCGCAATGCGGTCGTTCCTCTTTAACATATTACTCTCCTTCACTGTTTTTCTGATTCGATTCTCAGTAAGCTTCAAAAAACACTTCGGACAGAACGATTTACCTGCATATCTCTGCTCTATAACTGCTAGCTTACCACAACGACACTTAGCCACCAGAAACCACCCTGAATAATTTTATTCTGCCTTTCAATCTAGACTCACCAGAAACAAGTTTGCCATC
>CAZHTU010000123.1:0-2616 GCA_964535815.1 Candidatus Undinarchaeota archaeon | reverse complement strand
ACGAATGCATGATAATTCGCAAGAGTGATTTCACCTGCCCACGAACACTAATGATTAAGGCAGACAAAGCTGCAAAAGATCTGAGCCGTGACATGATTGAATTACTTAAGATGGGTCAGGACATGGAAGTCCGAATTATTATTGACTAAATTACTTTCGCGCCTTTCTTAGTGACAATATAGTCGTCTTCAAGCCTTATTCCGAAATTCGAGAAATAGATTCCTGGTTCGATTGTAAAGATCATACCTTCTTTAAGCACGTCTTTTGAATTGGGAGCAAGCGACGGGCGTTCATGGAGTTCTACTCCAAGTCCGTGTCCTGTCGCGTGGAGAATGTTCTTTGCATATCCGCATCCGGCAAGCACCTCGCATGCCGCCCTATCCACTTCCGCGCCTGTCGCACCAGGGATGGCAGCAGACATGGCTGCCTCTATCGCCGCCTCAACAGCTACATGCGCCTTTTCCATCTTTAGATTTTTCTTAAAGTAGTGCATTCTAGTAATATCTGAATGATAGTTTTTGTACCTCACACCAAAATCAACCAAAAGCATGTTCTTCGGTCTTTTTGAGCCGGAAATGTGGTGCGGGTAGCGTGAATTCCTGTCCGCGGCAACTATTAACTCAAATGCAGGGTCTGCAACAAGATGCATCTCGTACATGAAACGCGAATAGATGTTGCGCTCGGTTCCTTCAAATGTCATGCCTTCGAGCAATGAGAGTGCCATTGACCGTGCTTTTCTAATGCGCCTCAATTCCTCCTTAGTCTTTACGGCACGGATGTCCTCAAGCTCCTTGGAAAAAGAAACTATTGGCGCAATCTTTCTCAGCCGCTTGGAATGAGAATACGATAAACGAGACTCATTGATTGCAATCTTAGTTGGATTTTGTTCCTTGAGCCACTCATTGACGTCCTCGACTATTTTCACCTTGCATGTGCACTGCTTTTCAGCTGCCTCATTCAACGATTTATTTCTGACGAAAAAAGCCTTGGACTTCGTGACATAAAGGATACCACTATTGTCGCGGAGGCCTGTGTAGTATGTGATATTTGGGTCTGAGACCATTCCGTTCTTGAGTACAAGCGTGGAATCACCGAGCCGCTTCTGGAGTTCTTTAAGCATGGATAACCTCAGTTAAATCCCGCATTTATAGTTTACTATTAGATAGCTATTTCAAAGCTTAAGTTATTACTGGAGTATGGAAGATTTGATAAAGCTGGTCAACAGCCTAAAAGCCAGCGGGATAAAAAAGCACATCAGCGCCCGTTTGCATGAGTTTAAGTGCATAAACACACAATCGAATGAAGGTCTGTTTAAGGAACTCTGCTTTTGCCTGCTTACTGCTAACTTCGTTGCGGAAAGAGCCATCAAGATGCAAAAAGAAATAGGTGACGGTTTCCTCACTCTGCCTGAAGCAGAGCTGAAAGGAAGACTGAAAGGCCATCGGTTTGCAAACAAGCGTGCAGAGTACATTGTCAAAGCCCGCCAGCACAAGGAAGTGTTGAAAGGGCTACTCGCGTCCAAGAGTGAACACGAAGCCAGGGAATGGCTCGTAAAGAATGTAAGCGGGCTTGGTATGAAGGAAGCGAGTCACTTTCTGAGGAATGCGGGGTCGACTGACGTAGCAATAATTGATTTTCATATCATTAGTATTCTTGTCAAATATGGGGTATTAATCGAACCACCGAAGTCCCTGACCAGGAAAAGATACCTTGAAATTGAAGGCGTACTCAGAAAATTGGCAAAAAAGACTGGTACAAATCTCGCAGAGCTCGACCTTTATCTGTGGTTTGCTGAGACTGGGAAGATTTTAAAGTGACGGGTGCTTTAATGAAAAAGTGTGTTATGACTAAGATAATTAAACCAACAAACCGGACAGAGTGGATAGCGATAGTCTTCGTACTTTCTATTTTAATTGTTGGTTTCTATGCATACGTAGATCACTTAATATTTGAGGGACCAGCAGAACCCGCACTTTATTTGGGTCTGGTGGTAGACGTCGTAATCTTGATAGGTTTATTGCTGTACACAGGAAAAAAGCTTTACAGATTGCATTGCACAAAAAAGTAGAGATGTAAGCTGTGGAGCTACTCGCCTTTTAATGCCCGCCTGAATAGTGAGTGCCTCTGGTGGCATTCATACTGTTTATCCCTATAGCGCTCATCATCAGCATACCTATCGACGTCTTTCCGGTCCGAAAGAACACCACCGTACTTCCTGACCATATCGCTACGCTCCTTGTCACGCTCTAAGGCTATTTTGCGTTTTTTGTCAACCTCAGATAGGCACTCAACTTCTGATTCTGATTCTTTAATAAAAGCACCCAACAAAGCGCGAACGTGCCCTAATTTTGAGGATATGTTTCTAAAGTTCCAAGCCATATAAACATAATTGTCAAACTACTATAAAACAAATTGGAAAGATTATTTCTTCAATTCGTCAAAAGAAAGAGTCACGAACTCTGGGTTTTCTATTTTCAACTTGTCTGTGATAACTTGGGTTGTCAAGTGCTCCCCTTCGACAATCAGGAATTCTCCAACACTTTCAATTAGATTAATATTTATGGCCAATCCTTCAAAATCAAAGAACCTGCGCTTCTTCTTCAAGACACATTTTAT
>CAZHTU010000122.1:0-2654 GCA_964535815.1 Candidatus Undinarchaeota archaeon | reverse complement strand
TACCTCGCCCTTTCAGGCTCATTGCAAGGGTATCGTTTCTGCTCCTGGTCCAGGCACTCTCGCGCCTCCGCTTGCGCGGCAGGTTCTCCGGAATATAGTTTCCAGAAAGGTGTGGGGACTTTCCTCGTATCCCTGCTTTTGATGTCAGGGACGCGGCAGCCGTTAAACCTCACTACCGCTAGATTTGTCAACTTGAGAGCATAAAAAGCTTTTGGTTATGCTTTTTCGAGAATTTGGACTGCCTTTTTCAGCATCGGAAGGTCCTTCTTGGTGAAGACGACTTCTATGTCCATTTCTTCCTTGATGCCTACAGCAACAGTCTTCTTCTTTCGAACGTCCTTTTTATGCGAGATTCTTTTGCCTTTCTTTTTGGCCATGAGATCACCTAAGAAGTAAATGTTGTAGGTGCTTTTAAGTCTTGCTAACGCCGCGTCCCAAGAGAACGATAGGCGTCTTCAACCGCGTCGTCGACTTGAGATAATTCACCCGAAAGCAAATCGTCGCTGACTATTCCGTTTTGTTCTTGGACGTACTTGAACAAGTGAGCAATTAGAGGAAGTTCGGCCTCATGGGCTACTTTGGATGAGCCCACAATTATCAGTTTTGCTTCAGGTCGACTTAGGGCGACGTTCACGAGCTTTCCATCTCTAAAGATTTTGAACCTGTCTTTTGTCTGAAAGACTACATCGTCTAATACAATATTGTAGATGACAATCTTGTTCTGGCGGCCTTGGAAGGCGTGAACTGTTTTCGAGCTCATCATTTCGATTGGGGCAACGTCCGCGTCCTGTTGGAGGTTTGATAAGGTATTTTTGATGACTTCGGTCTGGATGCGGTACGGAGCGATGACTGAAATGTCGGAAGGGGAGAGGCCCATGGCGACAAAATGAGTAACGAGCTTGCTGCAGACAGCGGCCTCATGTTGGTTGAAAAAAGAATGAGCCTGACCGTAGCGGCGCCATCGGCCCTGGCTTCGCGCGGCCGTGTCAAGCCAGACGATTGGCTTGGAAGGGTCAGTTATCGGGAAGTATTTGTCTTTTGGACTTTCAGGGAGCTGGAGGTTGGCTACTGATACATCAGTCTTCAGTTTTCCTTTGTAGAATTCTTTTGAGACAAAACCCATGATTTTCTTATTCGATCGGTACTGGACGTCAAGCATGGTCGAGTTCCATTTCTTTGCGATTAAGAGTTCGAAAAGGGACTTGCGGACATCAGGATTTATTTTTTGGCCGAGGACTGATTCGTCCTGGCGGGAGATGAAGATTGGGGAGAGTTGCATGTGGTCGCCCACGAGCAGGAAGCGCTTGGCCGTGTGGAGGCCAAGAAGGGTGAGGGGGAAAGAAGACATTGAGGCTTCATCGATTATCACAAGGTCAAATGGTGGTTCTTTCCAGTCGACGCATTTCATTGAATAAAGGACGCCGAGCTTTGAGAGTGTGGCACCCACGACTCTCGCAGACTTGAGACCGTCCACAGTTTTTTCACGGACATTTTCTCCTTCACCGACTTGAGGAAGAAGGTCTTGGACTGAATCAAGGGTCTTGAGTGACGCGCCAAGTCTAACTGCAGATTCGCCTTTGAGGCCTTCTAGCACATTGTCGATGGCTATGTTGGTGTGAGATGTGATTAGAATTTTTCCAGGGAAGGCCTTGACGATTTCGCGGATGGTGGTTGTTTTTCCGGTCCCTGGCGGGCCCTGAATCAGGAAGTAATCCTTCTCCTTCATGCCAAGGACTGTTTCTACGGCTTTTGTCTGAATTAAGTTCAGGGAATGTTTTGACTTGAGGGGTTTTGGTGTGATTGTTGGAGGTTTCTTGCCCATGAAGAGGGATTTGCCTAATGTGTAAAGATACTCATTCTCGCCTTCGCAGAAGACTTCGATTGCTTTTTTCTGGATGCCGAGAGTCGTGTCTTCTGGGACGCGAAGTGTTACCTGTTCTCCGACTGAGAATAGGCCAGCGCGGCCGGATTCTGTTACTAATTCGATTTCTCTTTCCCCGCCAGTATAGAAGAAATTGACACTCATTCGGAACTTTTGGGCAGCGAGCGGGTCTAGGTACTTCAGAGAGCATTTGCGTCGGAGGCGGACATTGAAGATTTTGTATGAGAAGTCGTTTCGTTTTTTGACTGTTATACTTGTGATAGTTCCAGAGTAAGTCTGCTTTTCCTTCCGGCGCTCGAGCTCTTCAATCTCTGCGTCAATGACTGTGTCGAAGTCGCGCTTTGTCAGCATCGGGTGTGGTTCAATGGGTGAACCAGTATATAATTAGTCCTGCAGGATTCCCAACTCGAGGCCGATCTCGTACCAAGACCATGCCCAGATTATGGCTTCAAATGAGTTGACGTAATCTTGCTTTTCCAAGAAGTGCTTTGAATCGGAAACATAAGCATTGATATTAGTGAGGAATTCTTCACCCTTCTTATCTGAGGCTTTCAGGGATGGGAGTTTAGCTTCCATCTTCTTGAGCCACTTGAGGATTTCCTTCTTGGGGATTTTGTCCTTTTTCTCAGGCATAGCTTTAATTAAGGGGTTGTGGATAAAAAGCTTTGTGGAGAGCGTACTCAAACGATTGGAACCCTCAAAGGAGGAAAGGAAAGAAATTCACGCATTAGCAGAACGCGTGATTAGTCATATCGCTAGCAAGGGCTATCCT
>CAZHTU010000121.1:0-2717 GCA_964535815.1 Candidatus Undinarchaeota archaeon | reverse complement strand
AGAAAAGTCACTGAGATTACTGAGATACCAACCGTCGCTAAATTGGTCGCAGTAAAACTCGGAGCGATTATGCCGAGGAGGCCGGCAACTATTGTCAGTACAAATAGATCTATAGTCTGAAAGACTGTCCCTGGGAATAAATAGTTGAAAAACAAACTCTTGTTGACGAAAACACCAAGCATAGTTGGAACAGTTGTTGCGAACCAGAAGATTAGGCCAGGAATAGGTCCGAAGGTGAATGCAAAACAGAAAGTGAGTACATGGTAAACTTCTATCCCAGACTCCCATGTCCGGCACATGCGCGAGAAGAGGGTTGCGGCGAAGTAAGCAAAGAAGAAGAAATAACGGAGTGTGCCTGCAAAAGGTAAGGTTAGGAGTAGAAATATGACCAGTCCTCCACAAAGAAGGAAAGGTAGAGATAGTAAGACAACAGGGTCTGCAGTGTGAAACCACTCTATAATACTGTCTCTCTTGCGCTTGACCATCAAAAAGTAAGAAACGCAGACCTAGGCTTTAAAGGTTTTTAGACGTAGTTTGCCATTTGTTCGATGAGTTGCGGACCGAACGAAGTGAAGAGATTATAATTGACCATGATAGATACCACATCTGCAGAAGCGAGCCTGCCTGTCTCAACGCCGACGTACTTCCGGGTCATACTCATGTGAAGTGCAAAAGTGCATGCGGCCAGGAATGTAGCAAGATAAGGGAGGTGCTGGAGCGTGAAGTCGTGAGCGAATACGCCTAGCAAACCCGCTATTATAGAGAGTAGGAACAATTCAAGTGACTGGAAGACAGGTCCTGGAACTGAGTGGTTGAACATGTGCCCGCCCATGAAAATGGCTGAGAACACGACGATTAATGAAGAAGCGACAGAGAAGAGTATTCCTGCGACTGGGCCGTATGTGAAGGCAAAACAAAAAATGATGAAATGATAACACTCTATTCCGAACTCCCATGCCTGCAACATTCTTGAGAAAAGTACTGCACCAAAGAGTGCGGCGAAGAAGAAGTACTTAACAGTCCCTGCGAGTGGAAGAGTCAGTAGAAGGAAGATTGCAATTGAGCCACACAATAGAAAGGGGATTGACAAGAGGACAAAAGGTGGTGCCTGTTGCAACCAACCCACAACTAATTCTTTGAAACGTTTAAACATCCAAATAGATTAGTAAGAACTTGATTTAAAGTTTCACATAAACGAAACCATCATCTCAAGGAGTTTAGGTCCGGCAACAAGTAAGAGATTGTAGTTGATGACCATGCCAATAGCCATGCTTGATGCTAATCTCCCAATTTCCAAACCAATAACCTTGTGGGCGAAGAACTTCTCAAGAAAGGCACCTGGCAGGATTATCGCAAGTCCTGCAACTGTGAGATTTTCCATAACAAAATTTGGCGCTATAATGCCAGCAAGTCCTGCAAGTATTGCTAGAAGTAAAGTGTCGATGGATTGAAAGATAGGCCCAGGAACTGAATGGTTGTACATATGTCCTCCAACGAAGATTGCTGAGAAAATAGTGATAAGCGATGTTGCGACTGAGAAAAGAATTCCGGCCATTGGCCCATATGTGAATGCAAAACAGAAGATGATGAAGTGGAATACCTCACTGCCGAATTCCCATGCCTGGAGCATCTTTGAGAAGATAGTAGCACCGAAGAGTGCAGCGAAGAAGAAGTACTTAACAGTTCCTGCGAGTGGAAGTGTCGCGAGCAAAAAAATAGCTATAGACCCGCATACTAAGAATGGAATAGACAAAAGGGCAACTGGGTGAGCATTGTGCAACCAGTCGATAAAGCCTTTTTTGATACGCCGGACCATTAACAAGGATAGGGAACATCCAAACTTAAAGGTTTTGATTTGAGCGCTTGCGGATTCGGGCTTCTAGACGATCGAACTGCTTGCGTTTCGGGAGCTTTTGGCTGTAGTAGATACCTGCAAAAAAAGTCAAGAGTAGTGCAATTCCTGCGAAGAGAGGTAGCTTGCTCTTAGGCGGCGAAACCATCTCTTGGCGTACGTATTCCGTGTAGATAAGCGCATCAAGGTAGCGCCCAGTGGTGTACGCGCGTTCGGCTTCAGTCAGAATTAGTTCACCATTTGAGAGTATTTGGCCCTTTTCGATGCTCGAACGCACACTCTCCATTTGTAATTGAGCATCGCGTTTCTTGGATGCAATTAGTTTATCAACATGACTTAACCATTCTTCTGCTTCGCGCTGGGTAGAAGAATCTATCTGCGTAAAGAGGCTCAATGCCTCAAATGAATCTGCGTCCAGCACGTCTTCATGCCTCTTTATCTCTACTGAGAGTTTATCAGTTATGTGCTTTTTTCGTTCTGCGAGCACCTTTGGATCTGCATAGTGCTGTTCATCTGCCCATTTGGCAAACCTGTCTTTCAGACCAATTGAGAGTGAAGTGAGATCTTTCTCAGCAATTTGTGCTTTTAATCCTTTGAGTTGTTCAAGTGTATTATTTGTCCTTAATTTCAGGGTGTCGAATGCTTTAGGAGATACTGTTGCCAGTTGTTCATCTGCGAGTTCATACGTAACCTCGAACTCGGTTATCGCGTCTACAGCAGACGTAAGATCATTATCTCTCTTCGCGTCAATAAAGTGTGTGTATGCTGCATTCAATACGTCAAGCTCTTCTAGTTGGATGCTCACACCAAGTGAAATAAGAGTGAACCTGCTCTTGTCAAGCTCGCTCAGCCGCTCCCTGAATTC
>CAZHTU010000120.1:0-2720 GCA_964535815.1 Candidatus Undinarchaeota archaeon | reverse complement strand
GTATTCAAATCCGTCAGTGACACCGCGAACCATGTTCTTGACATGTGCTTCCACGGTTCCAACAAGTGCCTTTTGCTGGCGTCTGTGGGAAGGTGAACCAACACTGAACTTCTTGCCGTCGACCTTGAGGTCGATTTGCGGGAGCTTGAAATTGCGAGATAATTGGCCGTTTGGACCATTGACTGAAACAAGACCATCGCTCAGCGTAATCTGAACCCCTTCTGGTATCTCCAACTCACGCGTTTTTATTTCCATTTTAGTACATGTATGCGATTAATACTCCGCCAAATTTCTTAGTCTTGGCATCCAGGTGGGACATCAGGCCCTTCGATGTTGAAACAACGAGCTGGCCGACATTCTTCGACGGAAGATATCGCTTTTCCCACTTCTCGAAGTCACCTATTCCTACTGAATATCGCGGTTTTATAGCACCGCAATTTGATACATTGCCAATAAGTTTGACCTTGAATGTTCCGGATTTTCCATCTTCAGTGAACTCGAAGTCCCCGATGTACTTGCCTGCTTGTGCTACTTTCAAGACTTCCCTGACAACCTTGGATGCAGGTACTGTGACCTCCATCTTGCCTACATGTTCACCATTTTTAATAGCCGACAATGCGTCAGCCAATATGTCGTGTCTCATTTTTCACCTATTCATATTTTTTGAATCCGAGTTGTTTTGCAACTTCCCTGAAACATCTTCCACAGATGTGCAAACCATAGCTCTTAAGTACCCGCTCATGATTGCCACAGAGCTTGCATGATGTCTTTGCTTTGCCAAATTTTCTACTCACTTATAGTCACTCCGAATTTCTCTTGCATATATTTGATTGATTCCTCTTTAGTGAGGACGTGTTCTTTTGGAATCTTCTTAGGCGTCTTCCTTCTGCGTGCTACCCTGTACCCTGGTCTTTCCATAGTCACACTGACGTCCATACCAAAAATCCCAACTTTTGGATCGTATTTCATTCCTTCTATCTCGATGTGTTCTGCAACCCCAAAGGAAAAGTTTCCGCGATTGTCAAAGTTCTTCGGGTTCAGAACATTATCTGCTGCACCCAATGCCTTCTTGAGGACTTCCACTGCTTTTGCATCACGAAGAGTAACTTTACAGCCAATCTGCTGTGCCTTGCGGAGTCCGAAACCCGGAACCGTGGTCTTTGCAATTGTTCGCACTGGCTTGCTGTTGGTCAGTTCTTTGACCACAGATTCTGCCTTGGAAATAGCTTCTCCGCCTTCTCCAACACCCATGTTGATAGTTAGCTTTGCTATCCTGGGTTCGCGCATCTTGCTCATAGTTCCACCTCAAGCTTGTCCTTGCCAATGACAAAGATGTAGTCTTTGACTGTCTTGTTCAGTTCTTTCCCTGATTCAATCTTGACCATTGAAGGGTGAGTTGCATCTCCAGGTTTGATTGAATGAATCTTACCGTGGGTGCCGACCTTCGAACCAGCCGTGATTAAGGCTTGATTACCCTCACTCATGGCGAATTGACCAGACGGCTTGCCGTCCTTGAATTTAACTGTGTCTCCAAGGGTGTACTTCTCTTTCGAGACGATTGTTGAACCATTGTGGAAGGAGTATTGGATAGTGCCGCTCAACTGGCGTTTGCCAACGACCTTGAGAAGTTGGAATGCATCGGCCTTCTTGGTTTCCTTGAAATAGAGGCCGAACTTGTTTGGAAGCGCACGGTAGTGGTTTCCAGTAGGAACGACGGTAATCACATCCATGAGTCCGACTGGGTGATTGGAATCAGTGCATGCCTTGCCATTGAGCAGGATTTTGTGCTCGTTTAGGATGTGCTTGGTCTCACTTTGATTCTTGGTTAAGTTCATTGCCTCACGAAGAGCTACACCCATAGAGAGTGATTTCTCCTGAGCAAAAGAACCTGCTCTAGGTTTGAGCGTGAATACGTTCTTCTTTCTGTGTATTGGCCAAAATCTTGGCGCTGCGAGTCTTTTCAAATGCATTTTTACCTCTTCAATGCCTCCACTCTCTTCTTGTCGTCGAGGGAAAGCTTTGTTATCTTGACATTGGATGGGTCAATCGGTCTGAGTATCTCAGAACCGTTTACCTTCTTCTGGCTCACACCTTTCACGAAAATCTTCAGTTTCTTAAGGTCGACCATTTCTACTGAACCTTTAACCTTCTTCATTTTTCCGCGCATGAGTACTACCTCATCCCCTGAACGCACAGGAGCTGAGCGCTGTTTGTGTTCTTTCCTGAGTTCCTTGCTTAAGGTAGCGGAAAGCATGTGCTGACGCTTGTGCAGAGGCGCGGTATACCTTGCTTTTCGTTGAACATTTGGTTTTGTGCTTGACATTTTACATCACACTCTTGGACGCGCCTGAAAGGGCGGGCCACTTGTTTGCTGCTTCACGACCAATTGGACCTTTGATTTCGGTCCCTTTGAGGTCGCCGTCTGCGTTTGTAAGGACTGCAGCATTGTCCTCGAACCTTATTCTAGTTCCATCAGGCCGCTTGTACTCTTTAGCCTGTCTTACGACGATGGCTTGCTGGACCTGGTTCTTGAGTTCAGGTTTACCCTTGTAAACACGACAATTAATCATATCTCCAACACCTGCGCACGCTCGTCTTCGGTGTGTGGACTTGTACGTGCTCACAGATATGAGCTGGAGCATTCTTCCGCCAGTATTGTCTGCGCAAACCAGTCGTGCCCCTACTTGGAGTGTCCGCTTCGCGGTTCGGACGGGCCTTGA
>CAZHTU010000119.1:0-2732 GCA_964535815.1 Candidatus Undinarchaeota archaeon | reverse complement strand
CCCTGACATCTTTGTCGAGATTAAAGATTTGAAGAATGATAAGTTCAAGGTCGTTATAGAAGACAATGGTCCAGGTATCGTCAAGGCCCAGATACCGAAGATTTTCGGAAAGCTTTTGTATGGTTCTAAATTCCACCGCCTCAGGCAGTCGCGCGGACAACAGGGTATTGGAATCTCTGCGGCAGTATTGTATTCTCAGCTCACAGTTGGAAAACCAACGAAAATTTTGTCATCCATCTCCAAGAGAGACCCATTGCACATTTACACCATCCATATAGACACTATGAAGAATGAACCAGAAATCATGAGTGAGGAAAAGGTCGCGAGTGACATACTGCACGGGACTCGCGTCGAGCTCGAGGTTGAAGGCAAGTACATGAAGTCCAAGTATTCCCCGTACGAGTACATGCGCCAAGTGGCAATTATGAATCCTTACGCACAATTCACATTCCACGAACCTACTGGCGAGAGGATATTGTACGAGCGAGCAATTAACCGATTGCCAAAGATGCCAAAAGAAATCAAGCCGCACCCGCATGGTGTCGAACTTGGTATTTTAATGAGGATGTTGAGGACGACAAAGGCCCGAAATCTCGGTTCTTTCCTCAGTACAGAATTCTGTCGGATGGGCAAGAAGTCGATTAATGGTGTTTGCAAAGCCGCTGAGGTTGACACAAAAGTCCAGCCTAAAAAACTCTCACGCGATGAGTCGGATAGGCTCTTGAGGGCGATGCAAGATGCCGATTTGATGGCTCCGCCGACTGACTGTCTCGCCCCGATTGGCGAACAAGCCATGATGGCGGGTCTTCGAAAGGAATTGAATGCTGAATTTGTCGCTGCAGTCACCCGTTCCCCCGCAGTCTACAGAGGATATCCCTTCCAGATAGAGGTCGGACTCGCCTATGGCGGAGATATGAAGGGCGATGAAGAAGAAGAGTACACTCAAAGCGCAAAAGTGATGAGGTACGCCAATAAGGTCCCTCTTCTGTACCAGCAGGGTGCGTGCGCCACGACCAAAGCTGTTAGTGAGACGGCTTGGAAGCGTTATGGTCTTAACCAGCCAGGAAGCCGCGGATTGCCGCATGGACCGATAGTTATCACTGTACATATGGCTTCAGTGTGGGTACCATATACTTCAGAGAGCAAGGAAGCTATTGCCAATTACCCTGAGATCATCGCCGAGATGAAACTCGCACTTCAGGAATGCGGCCGCCAGCTCAACAAGTACCTTCGAGCGAAATACCGGGCCAAGGAACAAATGGTCAAGCGCCAGACCATAGAAAGGTACGCTCCGGAAGTTGCGGCAAGCCTGTCAGGAATCACAGGTAAGAGTGAAGATAAAATCCTGAAAAATTTGCTTAAACTGATTGAAGAACAATTTGGCAAGGTCGAAGAGGTTTCAGACGAAGAACTTGAAACCTTAGAAGCCGCTTCAGAAGCGCTTGAAGGTTCTGAGGGCGCCGAAGAACCCGCGCCAGAAGAAGAGGTTGAAGCCGAACCAGAGGTGGAGGAATAATGGCACCTAAGAGCAAAATCACAAAAGCAAAGAGTGGGGATGTGTACAAAGCTGTGTACAGCGGCAAAAACCCGTCCAAACAGCTCGAGAGCCTCGGAAACAAGCTTATACAACAGATAAACAAGAAAGAAGCTCCGACCGTGTCCTTACCGACGCGCGGACTCTCGAATGTCTGGTTCGACACCAAGGAGAAACTTTTGAGAATGGGCTCCGCAACCTCAACGCGGAAGTTTTTGAATGTTGCGCATTCGCGCAAGTTCATGCAGACCACGATTATTGCCAACCTTGCAAAAAAACTCGTGGACGCAAAGAAGCACGCAAGCATCAGAGAAGTCTATTATCAACTGAAGCACACTATCGGCAAGAGCAAGGAGAACACTTTCGAGGGTCAGGAAGAGTCAGACCCGATTATTGAAGATATTGAACGCTCGCTCAACACCCTGCGTGAAGAATTACATATAGCTGCCGACAGAAAGGGCTACATCTACGGAGATGTCACCATCGAAGAC
Source organism: Candidatus Undinarchaeota archaeon (assembly GCA_964535815.1). Taxonomy (GTDB): domain Archaea; phylum Undinarchaeota; class CAZHTU01; order CAZHTU01; family CAZHTU01; genus CAZHTU01. The sequence continues at coordinate 707 of CAZHTU010000119.1, read as the reverse complement.
GCAGGCGACAAGATTAATTGCTCCAAATTGGGAACTGGTGGTTGGGGAATCCCAAGTAATGTTGAAGACATCAAATTCAAGACAATTAAAGCAAAGTATGTCCTGGTCATCGAAACCGCCGCTATGTTCGAGCGCCTGATTGAGGAAAAGTACGCACAAAAGAATAAATGTGTCTTAATCGCAACCCAGGGTCAAGCAAGCCGCGGAATTCGACGCTTAATCCACCGCCTCTCGCGCGAAGCCAAGATACCAATCTACGTCTTCACGGACGGAGATCCGTATGGGTACTACATCTATTCTGTAATAAAGCAAGGTTCAATCAACCTTGCGTTCCTCAGTGACAAGCTCGGAACTCCAGAATGCAAGTTCATTGGAATGACCATGGCTGACATTGAGAAGTATGGTCTCCAAAACGTGACAGAAAAGCTCAAAGACCTCGACAAAAAGCGAATCAAGGAAGAGATGAGGTATCCCTGGTTCCAGAACAAGTACTGGCAGGCTGAATTAAAATCAATGATTAAGGGCGGAGTGAGAATCGAGCAACAGGCCTTGGCAAATAAGAGTCTTGAATTCGTTGCAGAGAAGTACCTCCCAGAGAAGATAAAGAACAAGGATTTCTTACCTTAAGGGATAAGAAAAGCTAATAAAGGCCTTTTCACACTAATAGATGCACCAAGTAAGCGAATGCCCCTGTAGCTTAGCAGGTA